>DYON01000157.1 GCA_020720525.1 Acetofilamentum sp. | reverse complement strand
ATTCTTCCTTGCAGCAAGAGAGATTCTGAAATAAATTCAGAATGACTGCAAGGAAAGTATAGACAGTTATCCTTAGTATGACAGCTACAATGTTCACGGCTTAAAAAAACAATCCCTCTGCGATGCGATACACATTGCAACCTTGTCCGACCACCAGCAGAACTGCGGTTGGGTGAAGAATTTAATATCAAGAAAAATTTAGACAGTTACTAAATCACAACAAACTTATCAACATCTTTTTTCAGACCAAACACCACCAACAAATCGTCTTTTTTGAGGATAATTTCAGTATCTTGAGGCAATTT
Source organism: Acetofilamentum sp. (assembly GCA_020720525.1). Taxonomy (GTDB): domain Bacteria; phylum Bacteroidota; class Bacteroidia; order Bacteroidales; family DTU049; genus GWF2-43-63. The sequence continues at coordinate 6,031 of DYON01000157.1, read as the reverse complement.
ATCGTCGAATTCCATTTTCACCATATACATGGGGTGCAGTTCGCGTTTGGCTTTGCGAACCAGCAGCAATTGAAGATTGAACTGACTTAAACTAAGGTCTTTAACCTTCAATCCAACATAACGATGAGGTACATAAATTTCACAAACCTTATAATTATCACTAATAACATAAGCCGAGTGAACCAACTCGAACAAAACAGTACTAACCGAATTGTTAGCTGCATCTACTTCGGGAGTAAAAATATGGCTCAATCCCATATTCATCAAAATACTAAAGTGAGTTTCGTTGATAGCCCGACAACAGATGCGTTTGGCTCCATTGTCTTTGAGGAGAGCTGTAGCAATAACGCTATCGCCAAGATTTTCGCCAATTGAAATAACAATAACATCCATATCGGCAACTGGCAACTGCGATACAGCTGCTTTTTCGGCAATATCCATAGAAATAACCGTAGTAACATCGTCTTTGATAGATTCGGTTTTATGCCTATTTCGGTCTATTCCAATCACCTCATGTCCAAAATGCGTAAGTTTCACAGCCAATGCGCTGCCAAAATTTCCCAGACCAATAATCATAATTTTCATAAGACGCTCTATTAAATGAAGACTTCTTCTTCGGGGTAGCTAAACATGAGAAATCTCGTTTTGCGAATGAACGCAACAAACAAAGTAATGACTCCAATACGACCTGCAAACATAAGGAAAATAAGTATGTATTTGGAAGAATCGCTCAGCCAAGGAGTCAGGTTCATCGAAAGTCCAACAGTTCCAAAAGCCGAAAAGGCTTCGAACAGCAAGGCGTGAATTGCTACGCCTGGTTCGTGCCAAGAAAGTAACATGGTGGACAAAAACACGAAAAATATCGAAAAGGTAATCATCAAAAATGCCTTGCGAATAGACATGTTACTTATTTCGCGATTGTGAAAATGCACCTTATTCTTTCCTCGACCAATAGAAAATGCATTAAGAAAAGCTATGGCAAAAGTGGTTGTTTTAATACCGCCTCCAGTAGATCCAGGCGAAGCACCAATCCACATGAACAAGATGGTGAGCATGATGGTTGGAAACATCAAAGTAGAGTAATCGAGGGTATTGAAACCGGCTGTTCGTGGTGTTACTGCACAAAAAAACGAGGTAGCTAACTTTTCGCCAAAACCCAATCCCGAAAGAACACCATCCCATTCGAAAAACATGAAGATACCTGTTCCAAATGACAAAAGCCAGAATGTTGTAGTTACAACCAAGCGCGAATTGATGCTCACCAAATTGGGTTGAAATTGCTTTTCGTGTTTTCTCAAAAAATGTCGGAAGAAATTTTTCACTATCAATAAAAACCGCTCCATGTAATTGGTAATGATAAAGAACCCAAGACCACCAAAAATAATTAACCAAGCGATGGTCATCTGAATGCCATAAGCCTTATCGAAAACTTCGTTCATCATGCCATTGGGTGCAATAGAAAAACCAGCGTTGCAAAAAGCTGAAACAGAATGGAATAACGAAAAAGTAAAGCGGCTGATGTTGTCGGAAAAAGCATCGGCTGGCAATTGAAAATAAATCAGTGCAACGCCCGTCAATTCAAAAAATACGGTAACAAAAATAACAGCATACAAGGCAGAGAAAAGCTGCTTCATGTTTTTGCTCAACACCATGCTACTAAGCGCCGAGCCCTCGGTGAGTCCGTGATGAGAACGTCCAACGGATGCAAAAAATGAAGTAAAAGTCATGATACCAATTCCTCCCAGCTGTATGAGCCCCAAAATAACCATTTTGCCAAACCAAGTAAACTGCGTGGCCGTATCGAGAGTGGATAGTCCAGTAACACAAACAGCAGATGTAGAAGTGAATAAAGCATCGGTGAACGAAATAGGCGAAGTGGTCGAAACTGGCATGAGAAGCAACATTGTGCCAGTAAGAATTAGAAAAATAAACGAGAAAACAAAAAGCTTTTCGCTGCGAATATTTTTTGAATACAGATTATTAAGAATTCGACTCCACGAGCGCAGAAACACAAAAAGAATTAATCCGTAATTGAAAAGCCATTCAGCTTTATAACCCGAGTGTTGCTCAATGGCCATATTATCTGGAAAAACATCGAAAAAATGAACCGAGAGCAACATCAAAAAACCAATTTTTATAGCAACATTCATTCGGGTTACATTGGGCTTGCCAGGTAAAAGCACCATAGCAACTTGAATGGCATACATCACCATTAGCCAATTAATAATGTAGTTTATGGCATCGTTGTACCATATTTTTTGAGCTAAATCGGCACCAAAACCAACTTCGGAGAGAATTAAAAACACTCCCAAAAACGACGACAACAAAATTGCTATAAAAGAAATGCTAACTAAACCCCTTTTAATGGTAAACACGTTTTCGTGGAAATACATGTTCATCTTTTTTTGCAGGTACCTATAGTTCATAGCTTAGCAATTATCGTCGGCATGCCATTCGGCATAGGAGGTTCCGGTTTCGCGCAACAAAAGTGAATGCAATGCAACTCCATTGGGAAGTTGTGGCTTTAAAATCGAGACAAAATATCCAATAAGTTTTTCGCTGGTTGGTTGAAAATCGACATAAACAATTTTGCCAAAAAAATCTTTTTGCTCCAACGAAGCAAAATCGGCTTGGGAATGTTTGTTGATAACCAAAGCATGATCGAAACGATCCACAATACTGTCTTTCACCAATCGTTTTAAATCGCCAAAATCGAGTAGCATACCGTCTTTGGGACTTTGAGAATCGTCTTTTGGCTGACCAATCACGGTAACTTTCAACTGAAACGAATGCCCATGAATATGCCTGCAAGCTCCATCGTAGCCAGTGAGAGCATGTGCCATTTCGAATGTAAATTCTTTCGTCAAACGAATATTCATTGCAACAAAAGTTTCAAGCCACAAAACTACAACAAATTAAGCAGCGATGTTAAAGATGCTATTAAATATAATATTGAAGCAACAAGAACGAAAAGTTTAATTGCTCCAACCGAGCGTGGATTGCGGCCTGCATAGAATCCCAACAGCATAAAAAACATGGAAGTTGCTCCAGACACAAGCAATATTACCAATAAGTTTTCGTAAATCAGCGTTGCAGCGGCAATAGCCATAAACATCTCGAACGCTGTTGCCAAAGAGAGAATGAACAAAAAACGAAAACTCGTTATATCAAATACTGTTTCGGCCAATTTGCTCCGTCTGGTGTTGAAAAAGGATTTGAAACTCAGAATGAGCAATATTGAAAGAGTTACATACACATCGTTGAGAAACATGGTTCCTCTAATAACAGACGAAAACATGAAAGCAAGCCAAGCCATCAGCACATTTACGACAACAAAAACTGCCGAAACTGATAGCACTTTCCCAAACGATGAATTTAGAAACAGCAAAGCATGACGGTACGAAACCGAAAGCAACAAAACCGAAACAGCCAAAATGGCAAAAATGAGCGATATCATAAAGCAATGGGTTCAAGAAGTGCAACAATTTTAATCAACCATTCAGCATCGATTTGGTCGAACGAATCGGGTTGATGGCTATCAACATCGAAAACAGCAACAATATTTCCAGAAGCATCGCGAACAGGAACAACCACTTCGCTGCGTGTGCGCGAATCGCAGGCTATATGTCCGGGAAATTTTTCGACATCGGGTAGCACTTGCGCCGAAGCTGTATCGATGGCTTTCCAACAAACACCAGTGTGCTTTGCAAGCAACTGACAAGCTACAGGTCCTTGATAGGGTCCGCAAATCAATTCGCCATGGTGTAAAAAATAAAAGCCACACCAAGAATAGTATTCCATTTTGTTGAACAATATTGCCGAAACAGTTGCCATTGCAGAAATTGAATGTGGACTTTTCTGCACAATTGTTTCAATCTGCTTAAATAGTCGGTTGTAGCGATCGGATTTATTCTTCATACTCTAATTCAAATTGACATTCTTTTTTGCATTGCGATAATTGTCGGAAACACGCTTGAACAAAACCAATACAGCAAAAAACAAAACTATCGAAATTGCAAGCAATGGCAAATTGTTGTTGAAATTGAACAAATTGTCGGGGTGAACCGAAATACTTTTGTTGGCATAGAGCCAATACGAAACCACCGCAAGACTGTTGTTGAGAAAATGGACAAAAATGGAGATCCACAATCGTCCCGAAACATGAAAAACAAATCCAAGCACAAATCCGAGCACAAAACGTGGAATAAAACCGAAAAACTGCATGTGAAACGCACTGAAAATGACCGAAGCCACCACAATTCCAATCCAAGCCGATTTGAACCAACGCACAAGCAATCGTTGCAAAACGCCCCTAAACACAAGTTCTTCGCCAATTGCAGGAATAAGCGCCATCATTAGCAGATTTACTAGCAAACCGCCCACAGTTCCTGTTTCCATAAACAACAACGTCATTTTTCCAGCTTCATCTTCCGATTGCTGCATCCATTGCTGGGTGCTGCTCATGCTTTCGGGCAATTTCAAACTCTGATTCCATTCAACCAGCAAATTGATGACCGGCTGAGCAAATGCAATTAAAAGCAATGCAGCAAAAAACAACCAAAATCCAGCAGCTTTATTCAAGGTGAAGTACGAAAATGTTTTTCCACCAGCCAATCGTCCAAAAACCAATGCTGGAACAATGAACATTCCCAAATGACTCAGAATTTGAAGGTATTTCATGTAGTCGATGTAGCTTTCACCTTTTGCAGAGTTAAGCATTACCGACGTGAAATCGCTCCCCCACACAGCAGCTCCCGCAACTACGCCAACCAGCATCAACAATACAAGCGAAATAAGCGACAAGCCTAGCATCGCAACCAACTGAACAACAGGATGTTTACCTTCGAGTGGATTTTTCATGCTACATTTTTTTAACTTTGACACGGCAAATATAAAGATATTGAAAGTTTGAAATCGAAAAAGTTGAGAACAAAATACAAATTATTGAAAACGGAGAGATGGTATGATTGAGCTTCCGGGACTTTCGAATGTCGAAAAGCCAGTAATTTTGGCTCCAATGGAAGGAATTACCGACCATACATTTCGTCGTATTTGCCTCGATGCAGGAGCCGACGCAGGTATCAGCGAATTTATTGCTGCCGAAGCCCTCGTGCGTCTGGTCGAAAAAAGTTTTAGAAAAATGGAACCCGCACATGGAAACGAAATTCGCTGGGTTCAGATTTTCGGCAACAATCCCGAATCTGTTGCACGGGCTGCAAAAATTGCCGAAGAAAACGGAGCCCATATTGTTGACCTCAATTTTGGTTGTCCGGTCAAAAAAATTGTCTCGAAAGGCAATGGTGCTGCATTGTTGCAAAATTTGCCTCTGATGCAAGAAATAGCCAAAGCTACCGTGAATGCTGTTTCAATTCCTGTAACTGCCAAAACAAGGCTGGGATGGGATTTCAACTCGCTTGTGGCGAAAGAAGCTTCGATGCGCTTGCAAGATGCCGGAATAAAAGCACTCACCTTGCATGGACGAACACGTTCGCAGCAATACGGTGGCATAGCCAATTGGGAAGCCATTGCCGAAGTAAAAAACAATCCAGCACTTACTATTCCACTCATTGGCAATGGCGATATCGACAGCGCCGAGAAAGCACTAAACTTTTTTAAATCGAGCGGCGTAGATGGAATGATGGTTGGCCGAGCAAGTATTGGAAATCCTTGGCTTTTTGGACAAATAAAAGCTGCTTTGGCCGGCAAAGAAGTGATTCTGCCAACTTTGAAACAAAAAGTAGATTTGTGTCGAAAGCATTTATCGGACTCCATTGTTCAAAAAGGCGAAAAACGAGGAATTCTCGAGATGCGAAAGCATTTTGTTCATTATTTCAGAGGAATTCCCGATTTCAAACCATTCAAATTGGCCTTGCTTAGCGCCGAAACAGCCGATGCGGTGGAATTGGTTTTGAAAAATATTCATTAATAAACCTTGGATGTTTTGTGACTTTGCGTCCAATCTTACTTTTCTTTTGGCCGTCCCTTCGAAATACTCAGGACAGGCTCCAGAAAAGTAATACCGCACCGCAGT
>DYON01000156.1 GCA_020720525.1 Acetofilamentum sp. | reverse complement strand
AAGGATTCACGTCTTTTTCTGGTTTGGTACCTGCCGAAAAAATATCGGCTTCGGGATACATTTTGCGCATAATGCCTTCGGCCATTTGGCTGCGGCAGCTGTTTCCAGTGCAAAGGATTAAAATGTTCATATTTTTGAGTTTTTAGCAAGAACAAACAAAATCAGTGATACTTTGTTGAAAAAATCGAGTGAAGGCGTCGCGCATTTGCTGGAGACGACTCATGTTGAGGCAATAATGAATTTGAAGTCCATCAATGGTTCCATCAATTACACCCAGCTCCTTCAATTCACGCAAATGGCGCGACACTGTTGGTCGGCTAATGGGCAAAAAATCGGAAATATTTCCCGTTTTTATTTCTTTCTTCTCGGCCAATAATCTGATAATGGCCACTCGTGCAGGATGCGACAACAGTTTGGCATAATCGGCAAGTAAGCGCTCATCGTCGTTAAAGCTATCGCGTTTGTTGTTGTTCATTTTTCAGTGTTTAATGTTGCAAACATACGACATAGCAAATACATAGAGATTAATAAATCATTAATCTTCACTCAAATCAGAATTTCATTATTGGCGACATCAACGGCAGAATTGTTTATAGCAATCAAAATGTACAAGAAACCAAGGATAGTATCAACACAAAAGAATTGGAAAGTGGAACATACGCCGCTTCCATATTCATCAACAATAAAACATTTGTTTACTCTTTCATTGTTGAATAATGAATAGGGGTGTTTTTTTAACAACAACGTTGTGAAACTATACAATTAGTAAAAAAAAATTACCGAAAATCAGGCTTTGAGTATTCAAAAATCATCAAAAGCAGAAAAAATGATGCTAAAAAAATCTTTGCGGATTTAAGGAAAAAAAAGAAAAAGCCATTGTTTTCCTTTTTTTGTATATATTTGCAGCACAAGATTAAAACTAAAGAGTTATGGCTTACGTTATTTCAGAAGATTGTACCGCTTGCGGTACCTGCATTGATGAATGTCCGGTTGAAGCAATCAGCCCGGGTTCTATCTACAAAATTGATCCGGATATCTGCACCGATTGTGGTTCATGTGCCGATGTTTGCCCTGTTGAAGCAATTCATCCTGAATAATTCAATGTACAAACTTTAAGGCTACCTTTGGGTAGCCTTTTTTTTGAATTCGCTTTTTAGCTAGGATCTGCATGAATTGTCGCTTCCACGCCACAACGTTCTCTAATTTCATTTTCTATACCATGGGCCAAAGCATGTGCTTCGACCAATGGCAACTTTCCGTCTATTTTGATGTGAAATGTAAGTTCGCGATGTTCGCCATAAGTATGAAGATGAAAATGATGGGGCTCAATTCCCTCGCCGCCAAACTCTACAGCAAGTGTTTTTATTCTCTCAATAAGCTCTTCTTCGGGTTTCTCACCTATTAATTTGTTGATTGCATCATTCATGATGTCGAACACAGCATAAACAAGCATTCCAGCTATAGCTAAGCCAAGTACCCCGTCAATCCACCAAAAATAATCTTGAAGCAAAATTCCAGCAAGAACAATCACCGACGATAATGCATCGCTTCTATGATGCCATGCATCGGCACGCACCGATGTGTTGTTGGTTTTGCGACCGATAAAAAAAGCATATTGAGCCAGCGCTTCTTTTACTATTATAGAAGTGATTGTTGCTATCAGAGCAATTGTGCCAAAACTTGCCTTCTGATGAAGCGACAATTTTTCAACGCTTTCTCGCCCAAATTCATAAGCAACAATAGCAAGTATAAATGCGATAAAAATTGCTGCTATTTGTTCCCAGCGTCCATATCCAAATGGGTGCCGAGTGGTTGCCTTTTTGGTTGACAATTTCACTCCACCAATTATGATTAACGAAGTAAGAGAATCGCTCAATGTATGCCATGCGTCGGCAATAAGTGCAACCGACCCCGAAACAATTCCGGCGTAATACTTGAAAACAAACAAAACAAGATTTACAAACAGTGAAACAATTCCAGCTTGGTAACTAAGTTTGGTTCGTTCGGTCATTTTTGCCATTCGATGGTGAAGATTGATTATCGGTTAACAAATTTACTGATTTTAAGCATTAACAAGCTAAAAATATTTCATTCATTTAAAAATAATCTTTACCTTTGCGTCCCGAAAACGACGGGGCATTAGCTCAGTTGGCTAGAGCGTTTGACTGGCAGTCAAGAGGTCATCGGTTCGACTCCGATATGCTCCACACAAAGTGAACCCGGATTAGCCGGGTTTTTTTATATGGAAAAACAGCAATTATTCGGACTCACATTGAGTGAGATATCAGACATTTGTGTTGAATACGATGCAAAATCGTTCACAAGCAAACAAATTGCCACGTGGATGTACAAAAACCGTGTCTTCGACATCGAACAATGGAGCAATTTGCCCAAATTTTTTCGTGAAAGATTGAATGCCGTTTTTCCCAACTTGCTTCATCCCTATTCTTCGGTAAGTGTTTCGCAAGACGGAACAAAAAAATACCTTTTCGAGTATTCGGGCAATCGCAGAGTAGAAACAGCTGTAATTCCAGGCACCGACCGCCTCACGGTTTGTGTTTCGTCGCAAGCTGGATGCCGTTTTGGTTGTCGTTTTTGTGCAACAGGGATGAGCGGATTTCATGGGCAACTCTCGGCTGGCGAAATTTTGAATCAGCTCATGGCTATCGATGAGCACGACAAGATAACCAACATTGTATATATGGGTATGGGCGAACCCCTCGACAATGCTGAAGAAGTAATCAAAAGCATCGAAATTCTGACCGCTACATGGGGTTGCGAAATGAGTGCATCTAGAATTACCGTTTCAACTATTGGAATAGAAGACAAACTAAAGGATCTGATTGAAAAAACACGGGTGAACATTGCCATTAGCCTCCACAGTCCATTTACCGAAGAACGCGCTTTGCTTATGCCGATTGAAAAAAGCCGCCCAATTGCCGAGTTGTTGAAAAGTATAAGCAGCTACGACTTACCACGGCATCGAAAATTCTCGTTTGAATACATACTTTTCAAAGGACTAAATCAAAGCAAAGCTCATGCGAAAAAAGTAGGCGAGCTTGCTTTGCGCTACAATGCACGAGTAAACATCATTCCATTCAATCCCATTCCAGGTCTATATTTGGAAGCTCCTTCCGAAAAAGATGTGATTGCATTCCAAGAAGATTTAACTCAACGAGGCGTAATTGCTACCATACGCAAATCGCGCGGTCGCGATATTTTGGCTGCATGTGGTTTATTGGCTGGAAAAGCAACCCCAAAATAGTAAACTCAGAATAGACTTCTCAAACGGCAAATTCAAGATCCTATCAAACAATCAATTATCAACGCGAATACATTTTCTCTTGCAAAGCTTTCACGCCAGCATCTTCGAGATATTCGTCGTAGGTCATCAATTTATCAATTATTCCTTTTGGGGTAAGTTCTATAATACGGTTAGCAACAGTTTGTGTAAATTCGTGGTCGCGCGAACTAAACAAAGCTACATGCTTCCAGTCTTTCAAGGCATTGTTAAAAGCTGTAATGGTTTCCATATCGAGATGATTGGTGGGTTCATCCAAAACAAGGCAATTGGCATTGGTGAGCATCATTCGAGCAATCATGCAACGCACTTTCTCTCCACCCGAAAGCACTTTTGTCTTTTTCATGTATTCTTCACCCGAAAACAACATTTTTCCCAAAAAACCACGCAAATATGGTTCGCTATCGTCAACCGAATACTGTTGCAACCATTCCATCAAATTCAAATCGCCTGCAAAAAACTTTTCGTTTTCGTTTGGCAAATACGACTTGGTGAGTGTGCTTCCCCATTTCACTTCGCCTTTGTCGGCATGGTCGAGTTCCATTAAAATATTGAACATGGTCGAAACTGCCTGATGATTGCGCGATAAAAAGGCAACTTTATCGTCGCGATTAAGTGTGAAAGTGACTCCATTAAACAATTTGGTACCATCGTTGGCTGTTTTTGACAGATTTTCGACATGAAGAATCTGATCGCCGCAATCGCGTTCGGCTTTAAAAACGATGCCTGGATACTTACGTGTGCTTGGTTTTATTTCGTCAACAACCAGCTTTTCAAGTAATTTTTTGCGACTAGTTGCTTGTTTCGATTTGGAAGCATTGGCACTGAAACGTCGAACAAAATCTTGCAATTCCTTACGACGGTCTTCGGTCTTTTTGTTCTGATCGGCTCGTTGACGTAGTGCTAACTGGCTAGATTCGTACCAAAATGTGTAGTTTCCAGTATAAAGTTGCATTTTGCCAAAATCGATATCGGCAACATGGGTGCATACAGCATCGAGGAAATGCCTGTCGTGCGAAACAACAATGACAGTATTGGAAAAATTAATCAAAAATTCTTCCAACCAACTGATGGTTTCAACATCTAGATCGTTTGTTGGCTCATCGAGCAATAGAATATCGGGATTTCCAAACAAAGCATTGGCAAGCAATACGCGAACTTTCTCTTTGTTGCCAATGTCTTCCATCAGCTTCTGATGTTCATCTTCTTTCACTCCCAAGGCGCTGAGAAGGCTCGCCGCATCGCTTTCGGCATTCCAACCGCCCATTTCGGCAAACTGACCTTCGAGGTCAGCGGCTTTTAGCCCATCTGCATCGCTAAAATCGGGCTTAGCGTAAATTGCATCTTTGAGTTGCATCACATCCCACAACTTTTTGTTGCCCATCATCACTGTGTCGAGAACCGTAAAATTATCGAATTCGTGATGGTCTTGTTTGAGAACGCTCATTCGTTCACCTGGCGTGATAGATATTTGTCCTGTTGGAGCGTCTATTTCGCCAGAAAGAATTTTAAGGAAAGTCGATTTGCCTGCTCCATTAGCCCCAATAAGGCCATAGCAATTGCCAGGAGTAAACTTAACACAAACCTCATCGAATAAAACGCGCTTGCCGTAGCGAATGGAAATGTTTGATGCTGAAATCATTGCGGAAACTTATAAAAAAGATGCAAAGGTACGCTTATTATGCGAGGGCAATGCTATCGGCTGCAACTAATTTATCTCCCTATACACCGAATTGCGTTCCACAGGCCGAAAACCAGCGTCAGAAATCATTTTTTGAAGCTCTTTTGTATTCATTGCTTGATTTTCGGAACTGCCAGCTCGAGTGTAAATAGTGGTTGAATCGTTGATGGTTCCATCGAGATCGTCAACTCCAAACTGTAAACTGAGTTGAGCAAAGTCGCGACCCAACGCTGGCCAGTATGCTTTAAGATGAGGAATATTGTCGAGAAAAATGCGTGCAATAGCATAGGTTTTCAAATCTTCCACAACAGCAGTTTCGGCAACATCGGACATTCGATTGTCGCGATTTTTAAATTTCAATGGAATAAAAGCATTGAAGCCCATGGTTTTGTCTTGCAAATTGCGCAACAACTCCATGTGCGAAATACGTTGAGTAAAATTCTCGACATGACCAAACAACATGGTTGCATTCGACGGAATACCTATCGCATGAGCCTGTTGATGAACGCTCAACCAATCATTGCCCGATGGTTTTTCGGGACTAATTATCAATCTAATATCCTCGTCGAAAATCTCGGCTCCTCCTCCGGGCATCGAATCGAGGCCAGCATTGCGAAGTGTCGTCAAACCCTCAGCAATAGACATTTTATCGATTCGGCACATAAAGCCTATTTCAACAGCCGTAAACGCTTTAATGTGCAAAGTGGGAAAAGCATCTTTGATACCTTTCAGCATATCGGCAAAAAAACGAATTCCCCAATCGGGATGCACTCCTCCAGTGATGTGAACCTCGGTAATATTATCTGCTACCTCAGCAATTTTTTGCAAAATATCGTTTGCTGTAAATAAATAGCTATCGGCTTCCGATTTGGCTTTGTAACTACAAAAGCGACAATTGTAAACACAAATATTGGTTGGTTCGATATGCAAATTGCGGTTGTAAAAGACTTTGTTGCCCGATGCCAATTGCTTTCGTTCAACAGCGAGCAACGACAATTGTGGTGGAGTGAATTCATCAAACAACCTTATTGCTTCTTGTGCGGTAATGCGTTTCCCCTGAAAAATTTTATCCGCCAATTCGTGCTGCTTTGGAGCAAAATATTCTGCTGTGTTCATAATACAAAGGTAAGGTTTTTATCGCGGTTGTCCTTTCAACCCAACAAATTGAAGACATGCGCCCAAGCGAATAAACAATAGACTTATTTTTAAATCAGAGCATGGTAGAGTTTGTGATATTTGTCAGCTTTTCAGATAAATTCGAGTGAAAGATGAAATTTGTCATAAAAAAAGATATAATCGTAGCTTAAATTAGTTGGTTTAACCACGAATTATTCGAATTAAAAACCGAAGTACTTAGCAATTACAGCGAACGT
>DYON01000507.1 GCA_020720525.1 Acetofilamentum sp. | reverse complement strand
TAGTTTCGGAGCCAAATTCAATATATTGCATAACACGCTCTCGCAGTGTATTTTCTTTGATAGGTTTGGTCAAATAATCGTCGAACGTATTGCCATATTCTTTGCGTTCGTGCTCGAGTGTATATGCGGATGTTGCAATTACGGGCAAGTTTGGTCGGATTTCTTTTATGAGTCTTGCTGCTTCGAATCCGTTCATTTCGGGCATTTTGATGTCCATTAGAACAAGGTCGATGTTCGGATTTTTACGAACACTTTCAACTGCTTTTAGTCCGGTATTGACGTGAATTAAGTTTAGTTGATATTTTGACAGAATTTCTTGAATGTAGTGAAAATTGATGCTTTCGTCTTCCGCAATTAAAATTGTGGCGTGTTCATGCATCTGACTGTGTTTTTTGACTGTCGTATCTGCAAAAAACGTTTTGTGATAGGGCAGGGTAAAGTAAAATACTGTGCCTTGTCCGATTTCGGATTCAATGCGCATGTCTCCGCCGAGTAATTCTACAAAACCTTTCGAAATTGACAAGCCTAAACCTGTGCCGCCGTAATTGGCTTGGATGCTGTTGTCTGCTTGGCGAAAACGTTCAAATATTTTTTCGTGATGTTTTTTATCAATGCCGATACCTGTATCCTTGACGTAAAATTCTATCATTTCGGCGTTTGTGTTGTTTGATACGCGATTGTAACCGATTTCGACGAAGCCTTTTTCTGTAAATTTAAAGGCATTTGTAAGTAAATTTGTCAGAATTTGCGTAAGTTTTGTTTTATCTGTCTGAAGTTGCGATTCGGAGTCGGAAAGCTGCATTTTTGAACGAAATGCAATATTCTTACGTTTTGCTGTTTGGTTGAAAATGGTTATAAGCTCTGATATTAAATCGTTTATACACACGATTTCTATGTTGATTTTTTCTTGTTTTGTTTCAATAGCCGAAATTGTTAAAATATCTGTAACGATACCCAAAAGTTGCGTGCTGCTGTTTTGGATGATGCTGACAAAATTATCGCGTTTTTCTTCGGACAAATTTTTATTACTCAGGAAACCGGAAAAACCGCAGATAGCGTTGAGTGGAGTACGAATTTCGTGCGACATGTTTTGAAGGAATGCCGTTTTGAGTCGGTTGCCGTCTTCGGCTTTTTCTTTGGCTACAATAAGTTGGTGTTCAGTCTCTTTGAGTTTTGTAATGTCGGTATGCGTACCGAGCATACGGATTGGTTTTCCGGCT
>DYON01000506.1 GCA_020720525.1 Acetofilamentum sp. | reverse complement strand
ATTTCGATGCCGTTTCTGCCGGACAGGACGTTGCCACCGTAGATACCTTCATGGGTGAAGCCGCAATACTTGCCAAAGGAGGGGTTACCCAATTGGGCGTAGCTGTGGACGGTCTTACAAGTATTATGAATGCCTATGGACTTAAAGCCACGGAAGCCTCGAATGTATCGAGTGCTTTTTTTACTGCTCAAAAATACGGCAAAACCACCGTTTCTGAGCTTGCAAATAACATCGGGAAACTTGCTCCTATTGCTTCCAATCTCGGCATTTCGTATCAAGAACTGTTGTCGGCAGTTTCGGAACTCACATTGAAAGGTATTTCAACATCGGAGTCGGTTACGTATTTGAAAGCAGCTTTATCGAATATTATGAAACCAACAGGTGATGCTGCCAAGATATTCGATAAATTCGGCGTACCAATGTCCATCTCCGAAATAAAAGCAAACGGATTGACAGGTACTTTAAAAAAACTTAACAAAGTGATTGCCGCTAATCCGGATTTAATCGCCCAAATGATACCGTCAATCGAGGGGCAAAATGCTGTTCTCGGTTTGTCGGGAGCGGCTTTCGAGGATTATCAAAAAATACTCTGGAAAGTAAAAACCGATGTGGGCGAAGGGTCGAGTTTGCAAAATGCCTACAATATGCAAATGGAATCCTTGCCCGTAATTATTGAACAGGCACAAGGTAAAATTACGAATTTTGCTATTGAGTTGGGGCAGAAGTTGGCTCCGTTTTTAAAAAGTGTAATCAGTTTAACTTCCGGATTTACGAAGTCTTTAATGTCGCTTGCCGAATTTTTAATTAAACATGCGACTGCATTAAAACTTACGATATTAGCTGTCGGCGCATATATAACAGCAATGAAAGTTAAAAATGCGTTGGATAAAGATTCAAACATTTTAACACAAACAAGTTCAAAATTACAAGCAATTGCAACACTTGTTACACAGGGATATGCTTGGATGCAAGCAAAAAGAACCGGAAATGTAATGCAAGCAGCAGCGGCTGAAAAAGCTTTGAATCTTGCAATGAAAGAAAATCCAATTGGACTTATAATCGGATTACTTGCAACAGCAGTAACGGCATATTTAGCTTTTTCGGACTCAATGGGAACTGCAAAAGATTCCTTTGCGGATTTTAATAAAGAACTCAGTAAAGAAAAACAAACAGCAGATGATTTATTTGAATCACTAAGAAAATCTACTGCTGGTACAAAAGAAAG
>DYON01000505.1 GCA_020720525.1 Acetofilamentum sp. | reverse complement strand
ACTTACGGTTCGCAAGTAACTTTTGCAACCACAAGCGGCGTTACCGTTCCTACGGTAACAACCACAGCAGCAAGTGCAATTACGTCTTCGGGCGCAACAAGCGGCGGAAACGTAACCTCAGCCGGCGGCGGTACAATTACAGCAAGAGGCGTATGTTGGAGCACCGCTGTTAATCCGACAATTTCCGATAATAAAACATCAAACGGAACAGGAACAGGCTCGTTTACAAGCTCAATAACAGGCTTATCGCCCAATACCACCTACCACGTCAGAGCTTATGCAACCAATTCAGCAGGAACAGCTTACGGTTCGGATTTAACCTTCACAACCACAGCCGGAACAATCTCTTATTGCACGGCAAGCGGCTCAAATTTCAGCTACGAATGGATTGATTTGGTAAAAGTAGGAACAATCAACAATGTTACCACCGCAAAACCTGCCGCAGGGTATAGCAATTTTACGGCACAATCTACAAATCTAACGCGCGGAACGGCTTATACGATTACATTCAGTGCTGGTTTTGCAAGTTCAGTTTACACTGAATATTTCAAAATTTGGATTGATTACAACAAAGACGGCGATTTTGCCGACACGGGCGAACAAATTGCAACAGGAACTGCAACAGGCTCAGGAAGTTACTCAAAAACATTCACAGTGCCCAGCACAGCCTCAACAGGAACAACCCGCATGCGTGTATTGATGAGCGACAACTCCGGCACAACGTCCTCATGCGGCACGTTTAGTTACGGTGAAGTTGAAGATTATACCGTAAATATCACAACGGCTAAATCATTTACAGACAACGGTTTCGAGGGCGAAGAGGCAACCGACTTCGTTGTTGAAGATTTCAGCCTGTTCCCGAACCCGACCTCCGATGTTATTAATATTAAGATGAATTCGGATTGTGTTGTCAGCTATAAAATTTATTCGATATACGGCATTGCTGTTCGCGAAGACGTTTTAGACGGCAATGAAATTAACATCACCGATTTAGTTTCCGGCGCATACATTATGCACATCAACGACGGACAAAAATCATTTACCCGTAGTTTTATAAAACAATAGGTTTCATTGAATTTAGTTTTTTAAAAGCCGATGAAAATCGGCTTTTTTTATGGCTGAATTTGCACTGTTTTTACCTGAGTTCAAAATAAGGTTATATAATACAAAATCGCTATCATGTTTGTTATTTTGACGATACTTTGTCCTATCGGACGAAAGCATGTC
>DYON01000504.1 GCA_020720525.1 Acetofilamentum sp. | reverse complement strand
CCGAAATTGCATTCCCTATTGCCTGATATTCTGGTAGTTGTGTTTTGAAAAACGGGATTTTTGAAAACTTTCGGACGGCAGTGACCAAAAACAAAGATTCATGACATTGGAGCAATTGCAGTCCGAAGTGGACGCTTGGATTAAACAATATGGCGTCAGATATTTCAACGAGCTTACCAACACAGCCATTCTGATGGAAGAGGTTGGCGAATTGGCTCGACATATAGCACGCAAGTATGGCGAGCAAAGCTACAAGGAAGGCGAAAACAAAGATGGTTTGGCCGACGAAATGGCCGATGTGCTCTTTGTGTTGGTTTGTTTGGCCAACCAGACAGGGGTGAATCTGGAGACAGCATTTGCCAACAAGATGTTCATTAAGACTTCGCGCGATGCCGATAGGCATTGGAATAATGAGAAGTTGAAATAGATTTATCTTACTTTTCTTTTGGCCGTCAAAAGAAAAGTAACAAAAGAAAACTCGTCGCTCGTTGAATTTTTCGGTGAAAATGGACAATTAAAATCCATAGCAGGAAAAAACTCACCGAAGGACAAATTTTGTTACAGATATTCGGCTCAAACAGTTTTCCTGCTTATGCCTTCGGCGCATAAAATCATTGAGCCCATTTTCTTTGCCGAAAAATTCAAATGGCGACATCCTCCTCGTGGATACATTTGATGTGGCTGAATGCCTTTGAAGCGTGGAATTGGCAGTGTCGCAGCTAATAAATTATTGAGAGAAGTTGAAATAGAATCATCATTGTCTTTAATAAAAAGCACATTTCTATAACCACATAACCGCGCAGTAATAGTGAGTTTGAAGGCAAAAAGCCGATTTTTATTTAGACGAAAACAATTTTCCAGCTTTTGTTGCGTCATTCTGAACTAGTTTCAGAATCCCAACAAAAGCTACCTTTAAAATCATGAAAAGCATTTGGCTGCAAACAACCAATGTACATGCTGAGTTAAGGCTGTCTCAAAAGACTAGGCTAGGCACAAACAGAACATTTCAGCGGCCCAGTGAGATTGGTGCGTTTGGTCAGGAAGGGACATGGAATCGTTGTGTTTGTGCCTGTTACGACGATTCCATGATCCGACTTTTTTCAATCAATTCAGCTTCCGAAAACCTCCGGAACGATGAAATGTCGTAACGCGAACTTTGATTTGAGACAGCCTCAAGATATTGTTAGCCACAGAAGAGAGAAAATTTGTGCCGTAGGTACAAAACGGT
>DYON01000503.1 GCA_020720525.1 Acetofilamentum sp. | reverse complement strand
TTGCTCTAAAAGTAATTGAATTTGCAGAAAAATTAGAACAAGACAAAAAGTTTGTCATTGCAAATCAACTACTTAAAAGCGGAACTTCGATAGGCGCAAATATTCGTGAAGCTCAAAATGCAGAAAGCAAAGCAGATTTCTTACACAAATTGAAAATTGCCGCAAAAGAAGCAGATGAAACAGAATATTGGTTACTATTGTGCAAACATTCAAAAAATTACCCTTTTCAAGAAACTCTGCTTTTAGATTTGAGTGAAATTTTAAAGATTTTATCGAAAATAATTTCAACAATGAAACAAAAAACAGAATAAAATTATTCTCAAATTCTCTGATTTTCAAATTTTCAAATTATCTAAATGACTACAGAATCCATACTTATTGCGTTCGGTTTCACATTATTTGCGGGTTTGGCAACCGGAATCGGCAGCGCGTTGGCGTTTTTTACCAAACGAACCAACACTGTTTTTCTGTCCGTTTCCTTAGGTTTTTCAGCCGGAGTGATGATTTATGTGTCAATGATTGAGATATTTGCGAAGGCAAAAACAACTCTCATCGGCGAATACGGCGAAGTTACCGGAACATGGTACACGGTCGCCGCATTCTTCGGCGGAATTTTACTTATCGCATTTATAGACAGGCTTATACCTGAATTTGAAAATCCACACGAAATCCATAAAGTTGAAGACATAAGTGATATTGTGCAAGAGGCAAAAACCAAGAAATTACTCAAAATGGGTTTATTTTCCGCCCTCGCCATTGCCATTCACAATTTGCCCGAAGGACTTGCGACTTTTACCGCCGCGCTGCTAGACCCGAAACTCGGTTTGGCAATCGCGGTCGCCATTGCAATTCACAACATTCCGGAAGGCATAGCCGTGTCCATTCCGCTGTATTACGCCACCGGGAGCAAGCGCAAAGCCTTCATTTTATCGTTTTTATCCGGTCTTGCCGAACCGTTGGGCGCGCTCATCGGATTTTTGTTGCTCATGCCATACCTCAGCGATACCTTGTTCGGCGTTTTATTTGCCGCCGTCGCCGGCATTATGGTTTTCATTTCGTTGGATGAACTTTTGCCCACCGCGCGCGAATACGGCAAACCACACTCCGCCATATATGGACTCATTGCCGGAATGGCTGTGATGGCTGTGAGTTTATTGCTTTTTTTGTAACAATACATCTATGAGTTCAGTATAAAAAGTCATAAAGTTGAAAGTTTGTAAAGTTAAATT
>DYON01000155.1 GCA_020720525.1 Acetofilamentum sp. | reverse complement strand
AAAGCTGAACTCGGACTTTATATTATAGGTGAACAGTACTACAACAAAGGTGTTGAATTGTTCAACAAACAAGAATGGACAAATGCGAAAGACTATTTTGAACGCACGCGTAAAATCAATTCTATTTTTGGAGTTAAAGATTCTTTGGCAACCTACAATGCAACATTGTGCGCACTTAAGCTTGGCGATAATGCAACCGGCGCTAAGTATTTGAAAGAATTGATTTCGATGAATTATAGCAGACCTGAGATTTTTTCAATGTTAGCCAACATTTATAAAGAAGAAGGCGATACCGTGAAAATGATCAACACTGTTAAAATGGGTCGTAAACGTTTTCCTGAAGACTTGGGATTGATTATTTCTGAAACCAATTATTTTTTGGCCAAAGGCGATTTGGCAAGTGCTCAAGATTTGCTCAAAGTTGCGGTTGAAAAAGACCAAAAAAATCCTGTGCTCCATTTCACCATTGGTAGCAACTACGATCGCCTATCGCGCGACACCTCTATGAAAGAAGAAGAAAAAGAACTGATGCTTGTAGAAGCCGAGAAAGCCTATTTGAAAGCAATTGAAATAAACCCTGGCTTTTTTGACGCATATTACAATGTTGGAGCTTTGTTCTTCAATAAAGGTGTTGAAGTGTTCGAATTTGCCAATACCATTCCTCCCGACCAATTCGATGCATACGAAGTTGCAAAGAAAAAATACATGGACTATTGGCAAAAAGCATTGCCTTACCTCGAAAAAGCCAACGAAATTCAACCAACCGACATGGGAGCATTGCAAGCACTTAAATTGCTGTATGCACGTTTGAATATGCCCGAAAAACTTAAAATCGTAAACGACAAAATCAACGAATTGAAACAATAGTTTTTCTCAAAATATCTACCAAACCGGATTCTGAAAAGAAGTCCGGTTTTTTTCTGTGTTGAGGCTGTCTCAAAAGTCACGTTTAGTCACAAACAGAACATTCCACCGTCGTTGTGCTCCATTGGCAATAAGAATTAGACTTGGACATGGAATCGTTGTGTTTGTGACTGTTACGACGGTTCCATATTCAGGCTTCTTATAACATTGATGCTTAAGCAATCCACCTGAACGATGGAATGTCGTAACGCATTTTGTAGTTTTGAGACAGCCCTATTATATTATTTCATTTTCGCAATGCAGATCACAATTTCCTCATTGGTAGCTGGGATGCTCAAAGGAGGTTCGATTTGGTGGTCGTAAACAGCCGAAACAGCGTCTTTGATGGCAAGCCATGCCGAAATAGCCAATGGAAATGGTGGTTCACCCACAGCTTTGCTTCTGCGAATGGTATTGTGGTTGGGGGCATTTTCGAGCAATTCAATATTCAACTCAACGGGAATATCGGTAATTGTCGGAATCTTATAGGTGTCGGGCGAAGCATTTAAAAGCTTTCCGTCTTTGTTCCACTTGAGGTCTTCGGTGGTAACCCAGCCCAATCCTTGAACAAAACCTCCAATCACTTGCCCTTTGTCTATCATGGAGTTGATGCTTTGTCCGGCATCTTCAATCAAATCGGCACGAAGCAATTTTGCTCGACCAGTGAGAATGTTTACCTCCACTTCGCTCACCGACATGGCAAATGCGTAATAGTGAAAAGGCTTTCCAACTCCGTTGGGACGATCGAACCAAATATCGGGCGTTCGGTAAAAGCCTGCAGCACTCAGATGAGTCTGTTTTAAATAGGCTTTTGCTACAAATTCGTCGAAATTGCACGAAATGGAGGGTTGACTGGCGTCGGAAACCATGTCGTTTTCGACAACAATGTTGGTTGCCAGAATAGTTTTGTTGGGAAACATTTCGCCTAAAATTTCAGGCGCAACATTTTTCAGTCGTTCTTTCAATTGGTCGATGGCATTCTTAACAGCCATTCCATTGAGGTCGGTTCCCGACGAAGCTGCAGTGGCCGAAGTGTTTGGAATTTTTGAAGTATTGGTGGCTGTTACTTTGATTCGCTCGACGTTAACTCCCAATTCTTCTGCCGCAACCTGCAACATTTTGGTATTGAGCCCCTGCCCCATTTCAATTCCACCATGATTCACCTGAATGCTTCCGTCGGAATAGATATGCACAAGTGCTCCGGCTTGGTTGAGAAAAGCAGTTGTAAAGGAAATACCAAATTTTACGGGAGTAAGCGCCAGTCCTCTTTTGATGTATTTGCTTTGGTTGTTGAATTCGTCTATTTTCTTTCGTCGAGCATGGTAGTCCGACGAATTTACAATTTTTGAATACACGCTATCAAGTCGGTTATTCTCAATTTCGGCTCCATATGGAGCTGTATTTCGCTCGTTTGAGCCATAAAAATTGAGCAACCTGATGTTGTTGGGTTCTTTTTTGAGGAAGCGAGCTATCTGGTCGATTGCATTTTCGATAACAGCCATTCCTTGTGGTTGACCAAAGCCTCTGAAAGCAACATTGCTAGGCAAATTGGTTTTCCACGAATTGCCAACAATGCGAATATGGGGAATAAAATATGCATTTTCGGCATGCAACATTGCGCGCTCGAGAATGGCCATGGTGAGGTCGGAAGCATAACCAGCATCGGCATTAAGAACAACTTCGTATGCTTGAATAGCTCCATTTTCGTCGAAGCCAATTTTCCAATCCGACATAAAACGATGTCGTTTGCCAGTGATTGCTTGGTCGGTATCGCGGGTGAGACGCAGCCTAACAGCTTTGCGGGATTTTGCTGCCAGCAAGGCTGCCCATGCAGCAACATGGTTGCCCGATGTTTCCTTTCCGCCAAACGCACCGCCCAAACGACGCGTTTCGACCACAATTCGGTTGCGATCGGTTCCAAGGACTTCTGCAACAATGGCTTGCGATTCCGAAGGATGCTGTGTACTGCAATAACACGTCATTTCGTCGTCTTCGCCTGGAACAGCAATGCAAATCTGCGTTTCGAGATACCAATGCTCTTGTCCACCACTGCGAAAGCGACCACTCAAAACATGCTTGCATTGCGCAAAGACCTGATCGACATTTCCACGCTCAATTTTTCGTTGAGGTTGTAAAACAGCATTTTGGTTAATGGCTTCTTCGATACTGAGAATAGGCGGTTCGGGTTCGATATCCATTTTCACAGCTGCCGCAGCACGAATGGCTTCTTCGAGCGAATTGGCTGCAACAATTGCCAGCGTTTGGCCCATAAAATCGACTCTTTGCGAAGCAATGCAAGGTTCGTCGTGAAAAACCGCCCCCATTTGGTTGTCGCCAGGAATATCTTTTGCGGTGATGATGCATTGAACGCCCGGCATTTTTTCGGCTGCCGAAATATCGATGTTCTTAATTTTTCCTTTAGCTACGGGCGAAGTTACTACACAAGCATGCAATTCGCCTTCGATGGCAGGCATATCGTCGAAATAGATGGTTGTGCCCTGTACATGTTTCAGCGAGCTGTCGTGAACAGGCTCGTTGTGGCTGTGGGTGTATTGATATTGCTTTTTCATGACATTTCGCTTTGGGTGTCGTTGAAAAATTGCTGCAAAAGGTTTGCTGCTGCTATATTGCGAAATTCAGCACCACTTCGTGCATCCGAAATAGGATTGAACTCGCCGATGAGAATAGACATAGCTTCTTCGATGGTGGTCTGGCTCCATTGCTTCGCTAAGAGAAAACTTTTGGTTTCGTTGGCTTCGATGGTTGTGGCCGCCATGCCTCCATAAAAAGCAGCAAAATTTTCTACTTTATTTTCCAAATTTATTTTCAGCCTAAATGCCGCACTTACAGTGGAAATATCCATGTCGTGACGCTTGCTCACTTTATACATTTTCACTTTTTCGTCGGCTGCTGGCAATGGAATAAAAACGGTTTCGATGAATTCGTCTTTCTGCAACGCTGTTTGTCTGTAACCAGTAATGAATTCGGAAAGTGGCATTGTGCGACTTCCGCTAATGGAAATGAGTTTTACCGACGCATTGCAAGCCAGCAAAAGTGGAGTTGTGTCGCCAATGGGCGAAGCAGAGCCAAGATTGCCTCCAAGCGTAGCAGCATTGCGAATTTGTCGCGAAGCAAAAACCGATAAAATGTCGTTTAGAGCCGGAAAAGCATCAACAATTTCGAGCCGCAGGTCTTCGAGTGATAGGCCAGCTCCCGCTTCGATTTGGAAACCATTTTTGTTGAAATTCTTAAACTCATTAATTCCCGAGATGTCGAGAATAAACGGAATATGTTTAAAATGCTTGCTTTGCTGCAAAGCGGCATCGGTAGAACCATTCACAACCAATGCTTCGGGCCAAGCTGCACGTGCAGCTAAGGCTTCGTTGATGGTTGCTGGTTTCAGGTATCGCTGATTTTGACAATCGGCGTCGAACATGGTGTTTTGCTGCAAAGCGTCAAGACTTTTAAGCAAATCGTGCTCAAGCTGGTCGAAACGGTCTGGATTTCGATCGTTCAGCGCCACTTTGGCAGCTTTGCGAATGCTATCGTAGCCGGTGCAGCGGCATAAATTGCCAGCCAGTGCATTGTTGATTTCGTTGTCGTCGGCATCGATGCTTTTGTGGTAAAGTGCAAACAAACTCATCACGAAACCAGGAGTGCAAAAGCCACATTGGGATGCATGTTCGTCAACAATGGCTTTCTGAACGGGATGCAATATATTTACATTGTCGGTTTCGGGAGCCAACCCACGCGAAGTGATAAGTAGCTTTCCGTCGATGGACGGAAGAAACAGCAAACATGAATTGACTGCTTTGTAAATGAGTTTTTGGCTGCTTTTGTCGGGTTGGGCCACCACAACGGTGCAAGCTCCACAGTCGCCTTCGGCACATCCTTCTTTGGTTTCGGTATGGTGTGCATAGTTGCGCAACCAATTGAGAACCGTGGTAGATGGTTTTATGTTCTGTAAAGCAAAATCGATGTGAACCGCTTCGCCATTTAGCAAAAAAGATATGGAGTTTTTTGTCTTCATCGGTTGGAAGTATTTTTTGCATCAATTATTTTTGCCAAAATAGAAATTGCAATATCTTCGGGAGTTTCGCAGGCAATGGGAACTCCAATGGGCATATCGATGGAGTCGATTTGCGGAGTAGCCAAACCAAATTCGTCGCTCAAACGTTTGCGAGCCAATTCTACTTTGCGTTTCGAGCCAATCATTCCAATGTATTTGTGGGGTTTGCCAATGAGCATGGCAACAACTTCGCTGTCGAACGAATGATTGTAGGTTGTAGCCACAATATAGCTGTTGGCGTGGAAGTTTATTTTTTCGGCTGCTTCCTCGAAAGGCATTTCGTAGGTTTCGGCCAATCCTTGTGACCACGAGCCAAAAATACCTTCGCGGTTATCGGCAGCAACCACCTTAAAACCACCTATAGCAGCCATTTTAGCAAGGGCTTTCCCAACGTGGCCGGCGCCAAAAATAACCAGCTGAGGTTGAGCCAAAAGCGGCTCGAAGAAAACCGTCATTCTACCTCCACAGTGCATTTCGAGGTCGTTGGCTAGGTTGTAGCTTTTCACTTCGGTGATGTCGGTATTCATCATGGCAACTGCGTCGTCGATGGCTTGCTTCTCGATGCTTCCACCGCCAATGGTTCCGCTTATGGTTCCGTCGGCCAAAACCAGCATTTTAGAACCAGGCTTGCGCGGAGTAGAGCCTTCGGCGCCAATAACAACACAGAGTACAGCAGCTTTTCCGCTGTTGATGGTTTCGGATATTTCGTTGAAGAAGTTCATAGTGTGCAATTTTTCAATGTAAAAGTAATGATTTTTGGGATTAGAGTTTTTTCTTTGCCGAAAAATTCAAATAGCGACATCATCCTTGTGGAAACAGTTGAAGAGAGGGTTGCAGTTGAGGATTCGTTTGTCGCAGGGCTTTGAATTGTTGATGGGTTCACGAAGGAAGCTGCATCATTGCAAGCGATTGACTTGCTTCTACTGAAACAAAAAACTAAAAAGCTGTTGTCCGACACCAAAACAACGACAGTATGGTCTCTGACAACAAAAACAAATTCCCTGTTTTTACACAATAAAATCAAAAATGCCACAAACCCCATTCTCCCACCGAATCATCAAAGGCCGCGTAGCCGAAACAATTGTTCAAGAACTTTTTCAAAACAATGGATACAATGTGTTTAGCTATGGCATGGAACGCACCGTGCCAGCCCTCTTGCGTGGCATTCGTGGTCACGACGACGAGGTCTCAGCGGCCATTCGCAGCATGCCCGATTTCGTGATGCAAAACACCAGCACTGGCGACCTCTACTATGTCGAAGTGAAATTCCGCTCCAATGGACGCTTTGAACTCAAAGATCTGATGGCAAACTACCCCTACCGAAACGCCCACTTCATCATTGTGAGCACCAACAATATTCTGCATATCACCTACGACGATTTGAAAAAAGGCCTGTTGTATTGCACCTAAATGAAACACAATATTCCCTTTACAATTT
>DYON01000502.1 GCA_020720525.1 Acetofilamentum sp. | reverse complement strand
TACCACCACTACAATTTGCCCAATCACGATTTGCAAAGAAATTATGACCCTAACATTGTTTTAAATGACCCAACTGTTCTTCGAAACCAATGCCTCTCAATTTTTGGCGGAAATGGAACTATCGATATCGACTTCGATGTGGATGTTGTACTTTCGAGTGTAGAGAGCAAAAAATCGGATGCCGCCAATCTGAAAAACGAAGTTCAAACCCTTAAAGACGGCGGGCAAACCGAATATCTGCTCGATAAAGTTCAAAACTTGACTCAGCAAAACTACATGAGCACTTCGGTCGATTTGTTGGAAGCCTCGCCGTATTTATCGTCGGAGGTTTTAAAAGCCTTTATGCAAAACCCCATCAATCGCCCAGTGGTTAAAACCTTGGTATTGGCTCAAAATTCGCCGCTTCCCACTTCGTTAAAAAGCGAGATCGAGTATTTAAACGTCCCCAAAGTATTTAAATGGTACTTGGCACAATTGCAATCGGGTGTTAATGTCCTTGAAGAAAAGCAACAACTCATGGACGACTTGTTGGCCGATGCCGATATATTGCTCGATCGAGCCATCTTATTCTCGGTTGTTGCCGGTAATACCGACAAGATGGACAGTTTAATTGTCTACCTCGAATCGAAAGCCAATTTGTATGCCGACCAAAAGTTGATGCCGCTCTACGAAGCTAAAAACGATTTTCTGGCTGTCGATAATAAATTGTTAGACCTCGATGCCTATAAAAACGAATTGACCGGCGATCAAGCCGAACGCTTGGAAGATTATATCTTGATAAAAGGGATTGAAAATGCCATTCAAAAGAATCCTTCGAATGGCAATAATATTATTAAGGCAAAATCCGATTTACTTAGGGTTGTTGCAGCCAAAACCACCAAAGAAGGGAATATGGCGGCAGCCTTGCTCACATCGGCAGGGTATGCCGAATACACTCCGGTATATCTATTGCCCGATAACAACCGCTCGGCGGCAATCGACAAACCGATAAAAGAATACCCATCGAGTGCGAAGGAATCGTCTATTTACATCTATCCCAATCCGGTAAACGATGTATTGCATGTAGAGTATTTCTCGCTAAAAGGACAGGGTACGCTCGAAATATTCGATTTAAAAGGAGCCTTGGTCGGTACACAAACCTACGGTAATGCTTTGGGATATCTCGACATCCCGACAAGCCATTTACCCAAAGGGACTTATATCTTAACTTTGGACGGGCAGTCGTCGCAATCG
>DYON01000154.1 GCA_020720525.1 Acetofilamentum sp. | reverse complement strand
GGCAGCATATTCGTAATACACGTTCATTTCGGGGTTTTGCGGATATTCAATATGCTCTAAATTTAGATATTTCTTTGCTCGATAGTGATAACAAAAACCCTCAGACATGAATGGTTTAAACTCGTTCGAGCTGTGGGCTATAACAAATAATGTTGGTGAAAACGCACAACTATACCGTCATAATATCTTTTTCTTTTTCAACAAGAATTTTATCGATATTCTCGATGTGCTTATCGGTGATGGTTTGCACCTCTTTTTCGAGATTTTTCACTTCATCTTCGGGCACACCTTCTTTGGTGAGTTTTTTCGCTTTTTCGAGCACATTGCGGCGAACATTTCTAACAGCTATTTTAGCACTTTCGCCTTCGGACTTCACTTTTTTCACCATGTCTTTGCGACGTTCTTCGGTGAGAGGAGGAATACTAATGCGAATAATTTCGCCATTGTTAACAGGGTTGAATCCAAGATTAGCGGCCATAATAGCTTTTTCAACGGCTCCAAGAACACTACGATCCCAAGGCTGAATCACAATGGTTTTGGCATCGGGAATGTTGATATTTCCGACCTGTGCCAAAGGAGTCATGGTGCCATAAAAATCGATTTTAATTCCATCAAAAACAGCAGGACTGGCTTTCCCAGCGCGAATTTTTACGAGTTCGCGTTCGAGATGCGCTACGGCATTTATCATACCTTCTTTGGTTTCTTCGAGCAGCAATAGAGAATCGTCGGTCATATTTTTCTTTTTTAAGAGTTCATTTTTGGCGGAACGGAGGTGTTTCTACTTTTGCCTTCCTCTATCAGCTTAGAATACTCTTGTTCCACCCATTTTTCGTTCCACTTGAAAACTTTAAAATAATGAAACAACAGTGCAATTCCCCAGCCCAAAGTTGGGAAAAGAGCCCATGGAAAACCCACATTAAAAATATAGTACAACATAATCCAAAGCAGCCACAACATCACATTTCCAAGAATAAAAATGATGAAATGCGCTTTAAAATTGACCCTCGAACGAGCCATTTTGAGTAATTCGGGATTGATGTTGCTGTTGTCCATGTGGTTTATTTTACGATGGTCCCAACTTTTTCGCCCTTGAGCAAAGCAGCTAAGTTCCCACGAACATTTACATCGAAAACAACGATAGGCATATTGTTTTCGCTGCAAATGGTGAAAGCAGTCATATCCATAATATTGAGATGCTTTTCGTAAGCCTCGGCAAAAGTGATTTCGCTAAATTTTTCGGCATCGGGAAATTTTTCTGGATCGGCAGAATAAACCCCATCGACGCGGGTACCTTTGAGCAAGGCATCGGCTTCA
Organism: Acetofilamentum sp.; assembly: GCA_020720525.1. Taxonomy (GTDB): domain Bacteria; phylum Bacteroidota; class Bacteroidia; order Bacteroidales; family DTU049; genus GWF2-43-63. The sequence continues at coordinate 5,126 of DYON01000154.1, read as the reverse complement.
ATTTCGACAGCACGCAGAGCAGCAGCCGAATCGGTTGTGAAATAAGGATTACCAGTTCCACCAGCAATAATAACGACTGTGTTTTTCGAAAGCAGTTCAACTGCTAGTGGTCCGCTCATTTTGCGACAAATCGGCGAAATTTCGAGCCCCGAAAGGACTTCGGTTGCAATACCACGTTGTTTGAGAGTATCTTGCAAAGCCAAACTGTTAATTATAGTGGCAAGCATCCCCATATAATCGCCTTGTACGCGCGAAACGCCTTTTTTGCTACCGCCGAGACCTCTAAAAATATTACCTCCACCCAGCACAACAGCAACCTGAGTACATAGATTAAGAGCATCGGAAATCTCGTCGGCAAAAGCATCAAGAATGGTTGTATCGATTCCCGAACCTTCTTTTCCGGCCAGCGATTCACCGCTAAGTTTCAACAAAATCCTTTTCATCGGGAGCTGATTTTAGTATTTTTCTTCGTTAACTTTGCGACCATTTTCGTCGTAGAATTCCCATTTCCCACTTTTGGCATCGTTGGAATATTCGCCACGGTAGCGCAATTGTCCGTTTTCGTAATACACTTTTCGCACACCATTTGCTTTTCCATTGCTGAATTCGCCTTCGCTCCAAAGATTGCCGTTTTGATACCAAAAGCGCCAAATTCCATCGCGTTCGCCATTAACAAATGCACCTTCCGATTCCATTTTTGCGTTGGGATAATAGGTCTCTTCGCGCAGTTTTTCGTGAGCTTCGTTATCGGAATAGTAAACAACTTTCTTTTCCTTTCCATCGGGATGAGTTTCTTCAACCACACGAATGGTTTTTGTTCCACACGAAACAAGCAAAAAGGATACAACAACAAGCAGCGGAACGACAAATAATTTCATTATTCAGGCTTATAATCGTTGTTTAACTTTTCAATCACTGCACTGGTGATATCGAATTTCTCATTTGCATAGAGAATTCCACCACCCTTGGCATAACCAAGAACAAAATCGTAGGGAAATTCGTCGGGATATTTTTTAATGACACTATTAACCGAATCGATAAGCGCAAAATTCATATCAAGCTGAATTTGAGAAATTTGGCTTGTATATTGTTCGTTTAGAGCCATCAAACTTTCTTGTTCGCTCTGAAGAGCAGCTTGTTGCTGTTTTGCCTGAGATTCGGTTGTTATTTTTCCATTCTGCATGTTTTGTTGAAAAATATTAACGCGCGCCTCGAAACCTTGCTGACGCGACATCAAATCTTTTTGCAAACTATCTTGAAGCTTGGCAAGTTGAGCACTCATGGTGTCAACCATAACACAATTTGTCATCAAACTATCCGAAACAACGTAGGCAATACGGATTTCGCCATTTTCGTTGCCCGCAATATTGATTTTTTTTGCAAATGGATTGTAGAATTGCATTACAATAAGCAACACAATTGCAACAGCTGCAACAATATTAAAAATGAGCTGTCCATTAAAGACACTACGGGTCTTTTTTTCGTTCATTGGCTGGTTATCGCCATGTAGGGTTTGGTTTTCCATGATTTGATTTTAATTACCTAGATCCGACATAAATTTGATTCGCATCAGGCGAATTTCTTCAACAGTGTATTCGTTTTCGCCCAATTCGACCAAAGCGTCTTCGATTGAGTCGGTTTCGGCGGTTCTGAAATATTCGAAAATTTCTTCTTGATGGTATGAATCGACATACTCATCAATATAAAAATTGAGATTGAGCCTTGTGCCGCTCGAAACAATTCGCTCAAGTTCGTCGAGCAGCTCCTCAAACATCAAGTTTTTTGCAGCGGCAAGGTCTTCGAGAGCAACTTTGCGGTCGATTGACTGAATGATATAAACTTTCAGTCCACTTTTATTTACGGGCGATTTCACTACCATGTCCATCGGACGAATAATGTCGTTTTCTTCGACATAGCCCGAAATGAGCTTGAGGAAGAGTTCGCCATATTTTTGGGCTTTCCCAGTGCCAACTCCAGTAATATTTTTCAGTTCATCCATAGTAACTGGATACTGAATGGCCATATCTTCCAGCGAAGGATCTTGGAAAATAACAAATGGAGGAAGATTCTCCTTTTTAGCCAATTGTTTGCGCAAGTCTTTCAACATGTCAAACAGCGCTTTGTCGGTGCCACTGCCACGTCCCTCGGCAGCGTTCATTGCATCTTCATCTTTTTCTTCTTCGATGTTACGATCTTTCGTCAACATAAGTGATGTGGGGTTATTCAAGTAATCTTTTCCTTTTTCTGTAATTTTCAGAACGCCATAGTTTTCGATATCTTTGGCAAGATAATTCATAATGAGCAATTGCCTGACCACCGAATTCCAGTAGCGCTCGGGCTTTTCGCCACCTTTTCCAAACACCGCAAGTTTTTCGGCTTTGAGCTGCTTCATCGATGGCGATTTGCTGCCTGTAATAATATCGACAACACTTTTGGTTTTGAATTGCTCTTGTGTTTCGTCGATGGTATCGAGAACCAACAAAGCTTCGTCTTCGCCTTCGAACGTGTCGCGTGGGAATAGGCAATTGTCGCAACTTTGACAGTTGTTTTCGTGATAATTTTCGCCAAAGTAGTGCAGCAACTGCTTGCGTCGGCAAACCGAACTTTCGGCAAACGAAATTGTTTCGATGAGTAAATGCTGTGCAATTTCTTGCTCGGCAACACCTTTATCTTTAGAGAATTTTTCAAATTTCTGTAAATCGTCGATACTGTAGAAAGCCACACAAATACCTTCGCCACCATCGCGGCCTGCACGACCCGTTTCTTGATAGTAGCTTTCGAGGCTTTTGGGCATATCGTAATGAACTACATAGCGAATATCGGGCTTGTCGATTCCCATTCCAAATGCAATGGTAGCAATCATCACATCAACTTCTTCCATCAGAAACATATCCTGATTTTGCCTACGTACAGCCGCATCGAGCCCAGCATGGTATGGAAGAGCTTTAATACCGTTTACTTGCAAAAATTCGGCAAGTTCTTCGGTTTTTTTGCGACTCAAACAATATACAATCCCGCTTTTACCCTCGTTTTGCTTAACAAATTTGAGTAGTTCGCGATTTACATCCTTGTCTTTAGGTCGAACTTCGTAATAGAGGTTTGGCCTATTGAACGAAGAAATAAACACAGCTGGGTCAATCAAGTGGAGTGTTTTAAGAATATCTTGCTGAACCTTAGGTGTAGCTGTTGCCGTGAGGGCTATAAGTGGTACACGTTTACCAATGGCATCAACAATTGGTCTTATACGTCGATATTCGGGTCGAAAATCGTGTCCCCATTCCGAAATACAATGAGCCTCGTCGATGGCATAAAAAGAAATTTCTAATTGTTGTAAAAACTCAACATTTTCTTCTTTTGTGAGCGATTCGGGAGCAACATACAACAATTTGGTTTTTCCCGACAACAAATCTTCGTGAACAACATTCATTTCAACTTTCGAGAGAGAGCTGTTCATCACATGAGCTACACCATCTTCGGCACCTAGGTTGCGAATATTATCAACCTGATTTTTCATTAAAGCAATCAAAGGCGATATTACGATTGCTGTTCCAGGCAAAAGTAAGGCTGGCAGCTGATAGCAAAGCGATTTGCCACCACCAGTGGGCATAATAACAAATGTATCTCTTTCGGACAATAAGCTTTCAATAATTTCTTCCTGCTCGCCTTTGAATCGCTCAAAACCGAACACGCTTTTCAACTTCGCCCGCATATCGCCAACCTCTATTGTTTTCATTCTTTTTTCCTACCTTTTCCGTCGTGATTTTTTTTTGAAGCTGCAAAAATAACATTTAAAGGTAATAAGAAAATTTTTAATCGATCAAAAAAAATATTTTCTCTTACAAAAGCAAAAAAACTAACTTTGTTCATTAAACAACACCTTAGTATGTCTATGATTGCAGATTATCAAGAATATAGGTCAAGAATGAACCAACGCATTCTTGCATCCGACAACAAAATTATTAAAAGAATTTATTCCGTCGATACCTTGGCATATCAAGACGGAGCTTTAGATAGCCAAACTAAGGAAATGTTGGGGCTGGTTTCGTCGCTGGTGCTTCGATGCGACGATTGTGTGAAGTATCATCTCGAAAAATGCAAAGAGCTTGGTGTGAGTACCGATGTCATTTTTGAGATTTTCGGAATTGCAATGCTTGTAGGCGGAAGCATTGTAATACCGCACAGCAGAAGAGCTACAGAGTTTTGGGACGAATTGCAGAAAACAAATGAATAAGCTTAGTATTGTACTGGTATTGGTGGTTATGACTATGTTGACGCATCATGTTTGCAGTCAAACAACTCGAATATTGGGTTATGTGAAAGATTCGCTCACGGGAGAGGCGCTGCCATTTGTTAGTGTGGCTTTTGTTGGAACAAACACTGGTACTACAACCGATTTTGAGGGCTACTTCAAGCTAGAAGCATTTTCTAATGCCGATTCCATTCAGATTAGTTGCCTAGGATATAAGCGCACAACTATTGCAATCAAAAAAGATCAATTTCAGGAAATATTAGCTGTTTTATCTTCAGAAAATATTACATTAGACGAAGTTATTATTCTTCCGGGCGAAAATCCAGCCGAAATATTGTTAAAGAAAGTTATTGCCGAAAAAAAGAATAATTCTCCCGATCGTTCTAACTTCTATGAAGTGGATGTTTACAACAAAGTTCAAATCGACGCCAACAATATATCCGAGGACTTCAAACAGCAAAGAGCTTTGCGCAAATTCGACTGGATTTTCAAATATACCGATACTTCGCTTATCAACGGAAAAGTGTATTTGCCTTTGTTTTTGACCGAAAGTCTTTCGAAAGTGTATTTCAGAGGAAACCCTAAATCGAAACGCGAATACATTAGTGCAGTGAAGGTTTCGGGCATTGAAAACGAAAGCATAGCACAATATTTAGGAAATATGTATCAGAATGTAAATATCTATGACAATTTGATTACTATTTTCGACAAGAATTTTGTTAGCCCTGTTTCCGACTTTGGATTGGCTTACTACAAATACTATTTGTTAGATAGTACTTATATTGATGATTATTGGTGTTACAAAGTCATGTTTAAGCCGCGACGCAAGCAAGAACTCACTTTTTCGGGCAATTTTTGGATTGCCGATATTTCGTAC
>DYON01000153.1 GCA_020720525.1 Acetofilamentum sp. | reverse complement strand
TACCGCTGTCATGCTGAGTTTTGCACTAATGAGCATTTTAAATGTTGCAGCTTGCGCTGTATCCCTGCCTGCGTGCCGCTTAGGCAGGCAGGGAAGCATGGCATTGATTTAACAGTCATTCTTCCTTTCGTCATTCTTCGATACATTTCGTGGCTTTTTTGCTTATTTTGCCACGAAACACTCAGAATGACAGCCTGTTAATGGGTTTTATTTTGTGAAACAATAAATACCGCTGTCATGCTGAGTTTTGCACTAATGAGCATTTTAAATGTTGCAGCTTGCAAAGTATCGAAGCATGGCATTGATTTAATAATCATTCTTCCCTGCGTCATTCTTCGATACATCCGCCGGTAGGCGGACACTCAGAATGACAATGTTTTTTTGCGCAATCCAGTCGCAAAACTAAATCACCACGTTCACAATTTTTCCAGGAACAACAATCATTTTCTTAGGAGCTTTTCCTTCGAGCCATTTTTCGCTTTCGGGTGCAGCCAAAACAGCTTTTTCTACATCTTCTTTGCTGGTACCAGCAGCTACTTCGAGCAGGAAACGCATTTTGCCATTGAACGACACTGGATATTTTACGGTGCTTTCAATCAAATATTCCTCGTTGCATATTGGAAAATCGGCTTTTGAAATCGATTCGGAATGACCCATTTTATTCCACAGTTCTTCGGCAATATGAGGTGCAAACGGCGAAATAAGAATGCTAAGTGGCTCCAAAATGGCACGTTTGCGACATTTGAGGTCGCCAAGCTCATTTACGCAAATCATAAACGAGCTCACACATGTATTCAGCGAGAAACGTTCGATGTCTTCGGTTACTTTTTTGATGGTTTTGTGCAAAACTTTCAGCTCTGCTCCATCGGGAGCGTCGTTGGTGGCAATCAGATTTTCTTCGTCGTCGATAAAAAGCCTCCACAGCTTGCGAATGAAGCGGTAAACGCCTTCGATACCGTTGGTGTCCCATGGTTTCGATTGCTCCACTGGTCCAAGAAACATTTCGTACATGCGCAAGGTGTCGGCGCCATATTTCTCGACCAAATCGTCGGGATTTTGAACATTGTATTTCGACTTCGACATTTTCTCGACTTCCCAGCCACAAACATATTTGTCGCCTTCGAGGATAAATTTGGCATTGTTGAATTCTGGGCGCCAGTTGCGGAATGCATCTACATCGAGAATGTCGTTCGAAACCAAATTTACATCGGTATGAATGGGATATGAATAGTTTTCGCGTCCGTAGATATTGGCCGAAACAAAAATGGGCGATTCTTCCCATTCTTCGATTACCTCGAACATGGGAAACACTTTTCCCGCCAAAGCTCGTTTGATTTTGGCTAGCACCTCGTCGGTATGCAAAATCACATCTACAATGCTGAACAACAACAACTTGAAATTGTTTTCTTTGGCGTATTCGGTGTAAGCAGGAAGCAATTTTTCCAAATTTTCTCGACTTTTCACTTCAATAATCACCCGCAATTCTTCGCTGTAGAAGTCGAAACGGCGTGTTCCGTCGCGAAATTCCTTTTTGAATTCAAAGCCCAATTGTTTGTTTTGGATCATTTCCCACAACACGAATTCGGCCATTTCTTCTGGTTTCACACGGTACACAAAATTGCTCCGTCCCTGAATCATTCCCTGATTAATCATTTTGCGGAAGGGCTCATCTTCGGGAACCAGACCCAAATCGAAAAGAAATTTATTCCAAAAACGTGAATAGATCAGATGTCCGGTTGCATGTTCGGCACCACCAACATAGAAATCGACACTTTTCCAGTAATTTACTGCTTCTTTCGAAAAATAGGCGTCTTTGTTTTGCGGATCCATATAGCGAAAATAGTATGCGCTCGAACCAGCAAAACCAGGCATGGTGGCGGTTTCGTATGGATAGCCTTCGGCAGTTGACCAGTTTTTGGCTCGTGCCAGCGGTGGTTCGCCACTTTCGGTAGGCAAATATTTATCTACTTCGGGCAATGCGAGTGGAAGCTGCGATTCGTCGATTGTGCAAGGGATTCCGTTTTTGTAATACACCGGAAATGGCTCGCCCCAATAGCGTTGGCGGCTGAAAATGGCATCGCGCAAGCGGTAGTTGATTCTGCCATATCCAACTTTGTTTTTTTCGGCATATTCAATTGCTTTTCCAATTGCTTCTCGGGCAATGATTCCGTCAAGGAATCCGCTGTTCATGCAAACTCCCTCTTTCGATTCGAATGCTTCTTCGGCAATATTGCCACCTTTGATTACCTCTACAATGGGCAAATGGAAATGTTTTGCAAAAGCATAATCGCGGCTATCGTGAGCTGGAACAGCCATCACAGCACCCGAGCCGTAACTACCCAAAACATAGTCGGCTACCCATACCGGAACAGCTTTCCCGTTGAAGGGATTGATCGCATACGACCCCGTAAAAACTCCACTTGGTGTTTTTGCATCGGCAATACGCTCACGTTCGCTGCGATTGCGTGCGTGTTTTACATATTTCACCACTTCCTCTGCAAAATTGGGCTTGGTGAGTAGTTCAACGTATTCGTGTTCGGGAGCTACCGACATAAATGTAACTCCAAAAATTGTATCGGGACGAGTTGTAAACACTTCGAGATGTTTGTCGGGATTATCGGCAAGCAAAAATCGCAAAGAGGCTCCTTCGCTTCGGCCAATCCAGTTGCGCTGAATTTCACGAATATTTTCGGGCCAATCGATGCGATCGAGTCCTTCGATCAACCTATCGGAATAGGCTGTGATGCGCAACGACCATTGTTTCATGTTTTTACGTTCCACCGGATGACCACCGCGAACACTAAATCCTTCGCTCACTTCGTCGTTAGCAAGCACAGTGCCGAGTACCGGACACCAGTTTACCAATGTATCGGCCAAATAGGCAAGACGAAAGTGCATCAAAACATCCGCTTGGGCAGCTTCGTCCATGGCTTTCCACTGCGCAGCATCGAAAATAAAATCGTAGGTGCTTGCAGCGTCGATATGGCTGTTTCCGTTTTTTTTAAACTGAGCAACGAGTTCTTCAACTGAACGCGCTTTTTGCATTGCTTTGTCGTACCACGAATTGAACAAGCGAATAAAAGTCCACTGTGTCCATTTGTAATATGCAGGGTCCGAAGTGCGCACTTCGCGGTCCCAATCGAACGAGAAGCCAATCTTATCGAGCTGTTCGCGATAGCGTTTGATGTTTTGTTCGGTTGTTATGGCTGGATGTTGGCCCGTTTCGATGGCATATTGTTCGGCAGGCAAACCAAAAGCATCGTAGCCCATCGGGTGCAGAACATTGAACCCTTTGTGCCTTTTGAATCGGGCGAAAATATCGGAGGCGATGTATCCAAGTGGGTGTCCAACATGCAATCCTGCTCCCGACGGATAGGGAAACATGTCGAGAATATAAAACTTTGGCTTATTGTGGTCAATTGAAGCACTGAATGTCTTGTTTTCGGCCCAGTATTTTTGCCAGCGGGCCTCGGTGTCGCGATGATTGTAATCCATAATTGGTGTGATGTCTGAAAATCGTTGCAAAAATAAGCATTTTGCCCGAAGAATGCTGTGTGAATTCTTTCATTTGTCGCATAGCCGAGGCATTTACAATTAATCTGCCTGAGATTCGGAAAAGGAATGCTTACATTACTTCGAGTAGTATGTTTTGAATTTACTTTTGTCCAGAATAATTCTCATCCTTTTTTATAGGCAATCCAAGAGAAGGATGCCATCACTTCAGTCAGCTTCGAGCAGAAATATCTTCGTAAATTTATTCGATTTTTGCAACCATTGAAAATCTGGTTATACTTTAGTGTTAGAATTTGAATATGAGAGTTGAATACACCGACATGCACCGAGAGCTAATAGAGCAGTGCCGCCGCGGAGACCGAAAGGCTTTTCGTGAAGTGTATCGCCTGTATTCGAAAGGAATGTATAATGTTGCTTTGCGCATGACCGGACTCGCACATATTGCCGAAGATATTTTGCAGGAAGCCTTCACCGATGCTTTTACAACGCTCGACAGGTTTCGCAACGAAAGTACCTTTGGCGCTTGGCTCAAACGCATTGTTGTGTATAAATGCTACGACTATCTCAATTCGAAAAGCAGTGGCATTGAGTTTCTCGACGATATGGAAGCTTTCGATTCGGCCGACGAAGAACCATTGCTCAACGAAGAAGACCTAGCTCGTGAGGTACAACGTGTGAAAAACGCTGTGCAATTGTTGCCCAACGGAAGCCGAACTGTGTTATCGCTTTATCTATTCGAAGGATACGATCATACCGAAATTGCTCAAATACTGAATATCAGCGAATCGACTTCAAAAACCCAATATATGCGAGCACGACAAAAAGTGAGGGAATTGTTAATGAATACTACTGGTCATGAAAAATAAATTGGAAATTTTTGTTGAGAATCATCGCGACATGTTCGACGATGAGTCGCCTTCGTCCGATTTGTGGAACAAAATAGACAGCGCAATGCCCGAAAAGCGAAAACGCTTCTATATGCACCCGCTGGCGTATGCCGCATCGTTGGTTGCCGTGGCTCTTGGAAGTTGGCTTACATCAACTTTGTTTGCGCCAAATTCGAGCCTGAATGCAGGAAATGGACTGTCGGTAAACAATATTCCTTCCATTTCGGCACCTGTTTTCAGCAACGATACTGTTTATATTGCATTGAACAATTCAACTCTTATAGCCCAAACAACATCGGCACACACTATTTCGGACGACGAAAAAGTTTTTAATGAAATAACTGCTTATTACAACAGCGAGATAGAATCGCGGAAAACCAAATTGTTGATGCTTTCGTCGGGCAACGAAGAAATTATCGACCAGATTGAAGAAGAACTTGCCATGATAGAGTTGGTCAACAACAAAACCATGAACGACCTTGGCGACGATTGCAATGTGGGAAAAGTGATGGAAAACATGATTGGCAACTACCGCCAGAGTATCGACATTCTAGACATGATGCTCGATCAACTAAACGAAGAATACGCCTTAACCAATACCAATGGCTATGAAAACTAAATGGATATTGCTGGTTTTTTGCCTTATGGCAATTGCTCCTGCCAGCGCACAAACTTTTACTGAAAAGCGATTTTTTCATCAAAGCTTTGTTTCTGGTGCCAATACCGAAATTTCAATCAACAACAAGTATGGCAATATTGTGATAATTCCATCCAACAACGATTCGATTGTATTCGATGTTGAAGTGACTGTGATCGACAAACATGCATACGAGGCACTCGAGCAGCTCAACGAAATTAATGTCGATTTCATTTCGGCTGGCTATATTGTGAATGCTATAACTTCGTTCAACGGCAATCGCAACGATTTCAAAACCGATTGGAAAATGTTTGCTGGAAATGTTTTCAGCAATTCGAAAACAGTGAAAATCGATTACAAAGTAGCCGTGCCAGAAGGGATGTCGGTTGTTGTAGAAAATTCCTACGGAAATGTACTTATTGGCAATCATTCTGGGACTTTTAAGCTTGCTCTCACCAACGGCAATTTCACGAGTGGAATACTAAATGGAAAAACAACCATCAACATAACTGGCGGAAAACTCAATTGCCGCTATTTGAGCGATGCAATGGTGAGTGCCGACCTAACCGAAATAGTTATCGACAGCATTGTCAATGTGTATTTCGACACCCGCGCATCGCAAATTACTCTTCAAAAAGTAGGCACAATTACCATCGATTCGAAACGCGACAAATGGTTTATTGGCGAAGTGTCGAAACTTAGTGGCTCGGGAAGTTTTAGCAGCTTTTCCATCAATATGCTCTTGAACGACTGCAATTTGAAAACTTTTTACGGAAATCTTACTTTGCAGCGGATTGCCGACCATTTCAAGAGCATCAGCCTTATTGCAAGCTATACCGACGTAACCATGGGAATGCCTACTGCATCTGTTCCAGCTTTTCGGTGCGAAATGAAAAAAACACGCAGTCTATTTCCAACTTCGTTGAATCTGAAAACCGACACCATCGATTTTAAAGCAGGAATGTTTCGCAGCTACAACAGCGTCGAGAACGCCACCTCAACGGTGAATATGAATCTCACTGGCGGCAGTATAAGTGTTTTTTGAAGTTGAGATTTTTTAATTGATTCTTGTTGGCTGTTATTCAGCGCCGCCCATCTCACCTCGCAATGGTTTGCCCAACATTTGTCCAAGCTTTTCTCCACTGAAGCCTTGCCCCAACAAAAACATGGCTTTGGCAATGGCAGCTTCGGTGGTGATGTCGTGACCCGAAATCACTCCCAGATTCAACAACTGGCGGCTGGCGGCATATTTGCCCATTTCGACCATTCCACCTTTGCATTGGGTGACGTTGAACAAAGTCTTACCAGTCGAAACCGCTTCGTGAATGGTTTTTACAAATCCGCTGGCCGATGGGGCATTGCCCGAGCCAAACGTTTCCAGAATAATCACATCAAGTCCTTCT
>DYON01000152.1:2346-6465 GCA_020720525.1 Acetofilamentum sp. | reverse complement strand
ATTCATGTCGAGTTGCTGCCCTTCGCACACTTCCATAGCTGTTTTGGTAAACACTTTCAAAACTGCAGAAAGTTTGTCTTCGCGCGTGTAGGTAACAAATTCATAAGCTTTTGCAAACATGGTGTCGCCCGATAAAATGGCAGTATTTACACCATATTTGCTGTAAACCGAAGGGCGCCCGCGCCTAATTGGCGCATCGTCCATGATGTCGTCGTGAACCAACGTGAAATTGTGAAAAATTTCGATGGCTATTGCTGGATTCAAAGCATCGTTGGCGTTGTTGCCATAAAAATCGCAAATCATCACAGTGAGCACTGGTCGAAGACGCTTGCCACCTGCAGCCAGCGCATAGTCGATTGGCTCGTAAAGTTCGGCAGGTCTTTTCAAAAATTTCAGCTCGTTGAACCGATCGAGAAAAAGATCCTGATATTGTTTGATAATTTCGTTCATACTGCTCACATAATGTGTTGGGTATCGGCCAAAATTAGCTTAATTCCTTCGTCGAGAGGAAGTAAAGGCCTCTTGAGAAGGTTTTTCATTTTTGTAATATCGGGCAATCGCCTGCGCATGTCGCCTTCTTTGAGTGCAGGCATCGATTTGATTATCGACGATGAGCCTGTAACCCGAATAATGGTTTGAGCAACCTCGGCAATCGTAGTTTCGTTGTCGTTGCCAATATTGATAATTTCGTTTCCAGCTTTCGGGTTGCTCACGGCATTTTGAAAACATTGGTAGGTGGCTTCGATGTTGTCGTCGATATAGCAAAAAGTGCGGGTTTGCTGCCCGTCGCCATAAATGGTGAGAGGTTTGTTGGCTAAGGCCAAATTGATAAAGCGGCTAATGACAAATTCTTTGCTTTGTTTGGGTCCGTAGGTATTGAAAAAGCGGAAAATGGTAAATGGAAGCCCAAATTCTTTGTAATACGATTTAATAAATGCTTCAGAAGCATTCTTTACAATAGCGTATGGCAATTTGGAGTTGAGTGGTGTGGTGTTTTCGTTTTGAGGAAATTCGACTGGTTCGCCATACACTTCGCTGCTCGAGCTAAAAAAGATGCGCTTAACGCTTGAGTTTTTACTAAGATTGAGTAGGTTTTCAATACTTCTCAAATCGCGAAGCACACTCACGGGGTTGTCGAGTGTACGTTGAACACCAACCATTGCCGAGTAGTGAAAAACATAATCAAAATGAAAATTGAAAAACACTTCCGAAATATCGCGGTATTCATTCACATTGCATTTGATGAATTTGTACCGTTCGGTGAAGCGCTCGGGGAGTTTTGCAATTGAGCCAGTAGAAAGATCGTCAACAATCACCAGAAAATTGTCGGGGTTTTCGAGCAACTTTTCGGCAAGACCGCTTCCAATAAAACCTGCTCCACCTGTGAGTAAAATATTGATCATATTTTCGGAATTAGTGACATTAAATATTGTCCGTAGCCGCTTTTGAGCAAGGGCTGAGCAATTTTTTCGAGTTGTTTGCTATCGATAAAACCTTGACGGAAAGCAATTTCTTCGATACAGCCAATTTTCAAACCTTGCCTGCTTTCGATAACTTCAACAAATTGGCTTGCTTGAAGCAACGAACTGAATGTTCCTGTGTCGAGCCAAGCGGTGCCTCGACTCAGCATTTTAACGCTCAGTTTGCCTTCGTTCAAGTAGTGGCGGTTTACATCGGTTATTTCGTATTCGCCCCGTGCACTGGGCTTGAGGTTTTTGGCAATTTCCACAACGCTGTTATCGTAGAAATACAATCCTGGAACAGCATAATTCGATTTGGGCTGCTTTGGTTTTTCCTCAATGGAAATTGCTTTCATATTTTCGTCGAATTCGACCACACCATAACGCTCGGGATCGCTCACATGGTAAGCAAAAACAACTCCGCCGTCGGGGTTGTGGGTTCCACGCAGCAATTCTTGTAAACCCGAAGCGTAAAAAATATTATCGCCCAAAATCAGTGCAACATTGTCGTTGCCAATAAAACTTTCGCCCAGCACAAAAGCTTGCGCCAGACCGTTGGGAATTTGCTGCTCCACATACTCGAACCGACATCCAAGCGAAGTTCCATCGCCAAGCAAATGTCGAAAATGCGGCAAATCGTGCGGAGTGCTAATAATCAGAATATCGCGAATACCAGCCATCATCAACACCGACAATGGATAATAAATCATGGGTTTGTCGTAAATGGGCATCAACTGTTTGCTCATACTCAAAGTGAGTGGATGAAGCCGTGTGCCTGAGCCGCCTGCGAGAATAATTCCTTTCATAACTGTGTGAATTTTAAACGGTATTGATTATTTTTCAATGTCTTCGGTTTCTGCTTCTTCATCTTCGTCGTCGAGAATTTCGAAAACTGGTTTCCGGAACGATTTGGTGGTGGCGCGTTTGTCGAAATACAAAATGAGTGATGGCAAAATAATAAGATTGCAGAACATGGCAATCAGCAGCGTGAAACCAATCAGGTAGCCAAGACTTTGTGTACCACCGAAACGCGACAATATAAACACAAGGAATCCAAGCACCAATACAATCCCTGAATAAATCATTCCATTGCTGGTTTCTTTCACGGCTGCAAGAATGCTTTCTTTCACTTGCCAATCCGTTGCTTTTAGCTGCTGTCGGTATCGCGAAAGGAGGTGAATGGCTGCATCAACCGAAATACCAAGCGCAATACTATAAATAATAATGGTAGATGGTTTGAGGTCGATGCCTAAAAAGCCCATTAAACCAGCTGTTACAGTAAGTGGTATAAGATTCGATGCCATACTGATAAGAACCATCTGGAAATTGTTGAAAAGCAAAAACATTAAAACACCAATAATTAATACCGCAAGTAAAAGACTGTATATCAAGTTTGTGACAAGATAATTACTGCCTTTTTCAAAAACCATGGTAGAACCTGTTATTACCGTTGTGAATTTGTCGGCAGGAAACAGGCTATCAAGTTCGGTTCGAATTTGTTGTTTAACTTCTCTAATTTCAGGTGTGTAAATGTTTTTTAATCTCAAACTAATGCGGGCCACCTGATAGTTGGTGTCGATAAAAGAAGTAAGAATTCCATTTTTATCTTTGCTTTTGTCAATATCGGGCAAGTAGTTCAAGATAAAATTTTTCTCATTTTCGTTCGGAAGCGAATACATATCGGAACGACCATTGTAAAATGCCTGCTTGGCAAATTTCACAATTTCAACAACCGACAAAGGCTTCGAGATGGATGGTATTGAACGTATATCTTGTTGAAATTTGTCTATTTTCTGCAAAGTTCGCAAGTTGAAAATACCTTTTTTCTTATGTGTATCGATAGTAACTTCCATTGGAAGGACGCCACCCATGTTTTCTTCGAAAAACATCATGTCGGTATAAAGTTTTTCTCCTTTCGGAATGTCATCGACCATGCTGCCTTTGTTCTCGATGAGCGAAATGCCGAATCCCGATGCAAGCAACAACACTACTACTACAACCAAAACCAACTTGCGTCGAAATTGAATTACCGACGCAATAGCTCGGGTGATTCCCGCCATCCAATTGAATTGGAGATGCTTTATATGTCGGTCTTTGGGTGGTTCATAAAGGCTGTAAAGTGTAGGAATAAGCACCAGCGTGAATACAAACATCAAAATAATATTAATGAATGCAACAACTCCAAATTGAACCAAAATGCTGTTTCCAGTTATCATAAACGAGCCAAACCCAACGGCGGTGGTGAGGTTGGTGAGCAGTGTAGCATAACCAACTTTCTGTACTACGCGGGTGAGTGCTTTTGCTTGATTTTGATGGAGTGCATACTCAGAATGGTACTTGGTGATGAGATAAATGCAGTTTTCAATACCAATAATAATCAGTACTGGAGGTAAAATTCCTGATAGAATGGTGATGTCGTAGCCAAACAATACCAAGCTTCCGAGTGTCCACACAACACCTACCACAACTATCATTACGGAGAAAGCAATGGCTTTGAGCGAACGGAAAAAGAACAACAATATCAGCGAAGCAATTACAAGAGCAAGTATCATAAATATTTTCAACTCCTGCTGCACCATATTCGAAATGGAAGTTCTAATATACGGCATTCCGGAATAGTGAATTTCGATGCTGTTTTTTACCCCGAATGCTTCAATGG
>DYON01000152.1:0-2246 GCA_020720525.1 Acetofilamentum sp. | reverse complement strand
GGCATTCCGGAATAGTGAATTTCGATGCTGTTTTTTACCCCGAATGCTTCAATGGGTGCTTTGATTCGGTCGATTAAAGCAACACGCTCGCTGGTATTGAGAAATTCTTTTTTAATATACACCAACAATATATTTACATCGCTGTTTGAGTTGAACAGCATTTCGTCGTAGAACGAAAGAGCATAAACTTTTTTCAACATGCTATCAAGTTCCACCTGCGATTGTGGTTTGCTCTCGAAAACACTTTTTATTACGAATTTTTTCGCAGCAGTATCTTTGGTTAGCGTTACACAATTGGCAATGGAAATAACCTCGCTCACACCATCCACTTTTTTGAGGTCGGTTGTAAGATTCATCCATTCATTAAAAACGTTTAATTCTCTCAATTTGTCCGAATTAATGCCAGCAAACAAAACACTGCCATCTTCTTCGAATTGCTTTTTGAAATTTTGATACTCAATACTCACGCTATCAGAAGCTGGAAGCATTTGAGCGTATTCGTACGACATTTGCACCTGAGTGGCTTTGTAGCCCATGAAAAGAGTTAGAGCACCAATAATGGCAATGTTAAGGTATTGACGACGCAGCAGGTATTTGGTCAGCTTATTCCACATTTTTTTCTTGAATTTTCAGAGGCCGAAATTACACAGAATTGCTGGATTGACCAAAGATTATTGTTGAATTGTAGATTATATGAGGTTGAGGGCAATTTCCCCTTTTTAGCCTCGAAACTCCGCATATTGAGGTTAGGAAAAATAACTATCTAATCGAATTTGATTTTATATGGTTACTTGACAGTTTTCGACGAATATTTATGTGTTTGAAGGAAACAATTGAAAAGTTTTCAAAATCATATTCGTTAACCAAATGAAAAACAACACTTCTATTGTAGGATTAGGTGTTTTTCCCGACACATTATCGACTGGCTGCGTAGGTGAAGAATTTTCGGAAAGTTTCACGCTGGTATTCCCAAGCGATACTGTTTTTGATGTCATTGACTCTTTTTTTTGACTCGATTGTAATAACTGGCTACAATAATCTTCCAACTGGAGTAACAGTACAATGTGGAACATCGAATTGCACCAATGGGTATTTAGAAATACCTAGCGAAATCAATTCGACATTCACTCCGAGTGTTTCTGGCTCGTATGCCGTTGAGCTGTCGAACGGCAATTGCACCGACACATTGGGCTGCCATTTGGTTGTGGTAGATAATATTTTTGAGAATGATTTTGGTATAAAAACATATCCAAACCCTGCTTCTGCTATACTGAGCATAGATTTGCCCATGTCGATGCGCAATTTAACCGTCAAAATTTACAACATAATTGGTATTCAGGTTTTAGTGGAAAATTTTGATGAGGCAAAATCGATTGAATTACCTTTAGACTTAAATTCAGGAATCTACTTCATTGAATTATCATCCGAAAACCAGCCTATTTACCGCAATAGAATTAGCGTGAATTAACGATTGCATAATATATTTTGTAATACTATTCGCTTCTTTTCTGCTTATTTAACAACGGATTGTTAATAACAAGCTGTTTTATATGTTTTTCCGATTTGATAAATTGGTATTTTTGTCATCTTAATAGCAAATCTGTTTACCATGAAGAAAATCGGTTTAATCATTATTTTGATCGTTTTTGTCCAAGTAGCTTCGGCTCAATTTAACAGCACCTTCAAAAAACTGTACGATATTGGCGATGCTTATATCTACGAAGAAAACTACATTGATGCGCTTCCAGTTTTCCAAAAACTCGATAGCATAGCATCCAACAATGCTAATATTCAATTTAATTTAGGTTTGTGCTATTTAAACAGCTACAACCAAAAAGACAAAGCATCGTATTATCTCGAGAAGGCTTCGCAGTCGATTTCGTCGGAATATTATGGCAATTTCAACGAAAAATCCGCTCCCGTTTTTACCTATTATTTTCTTGGTAAAGCCTATTTTATGGAGCAGCAATTCGATCTCGCCTTGCAAAATTTCGAGAAATTCAAATATTATTTGACTGCCGAAGATATGGAGTTGCGCAAAGATGTTGATCATTACATTGAAATGACATTGAATGCAAAAAAACTAATTGCCAATCCAATCACTATTCGCCGCGAAAACTTAGGCGATGTAGTAAACTCTATATTTCCCGATTATGCGCCTGTGATGTCGCCCGATCAAAAGTTTTTCATTTTCACATCGCGCCGCGAAGGCAGCACTGGCAATAAGCACGACGAAAAAGGAAAAT
>DYON01000501.1 GCA_020720525.1 Acetofilamentum sp. | reverse complement strand
AACGCATAGGCGACCACCGCCGTATAGAAAGCTTTCTAACGGGACAAACACTCAGCACCTTGTTTTCGTTTATCAATTTGCTGTTGTTCAGTGCCGTATTGGCTTACTATTCGCTCAAAATATTTTTAATATTCATTATAGGCTCAGCCCTTTACATGGCTTGGGTGTATCTGTTTATGAAAAAACGTCGCGAACTCGACTACAAACGCTTTCAAGAATCGTCCACCGAGCAAAGCAATGTGATACAGCTCATACAAGGCATGCAGGAAATCAAGCTCCAAAATGCCGAAAAACCCATGCGATGGGAGTGGGAACGCATACAAGCCCGCTTGTTCAAAGTTAGCATTAAAGGGCTGGTATTGAGTCAGTACCAACAATCGGGCACGGTCTTTATCAACGAAAGTAAAAACATATTAATCTCGTTTTTTGCAGCCTATTCGGTAATTCAAGGCGAAATGACTTTGGGTATGATGTTGGCAGTTCAATACATAATAGGTCAGTTAAACGGACCCATCGACCAATTTATAGGCTTTATGCACTCTTTGCAAGATGCTAAAATTAGTTTGGAACGCTTAGGCGAAATACATAATAAAGAAAATGAGGAAAATTTAGAAGAACAAAAAACTGCCGTTTTACCCGAAAACAAGACCATCAGCATTAAAAATATTGATTTCCAGTACGATAAGCCTCACGGCGAAATGGTGCTTAAAAACGTGAGCTTATCAATACCAGAAAACAAAATAACCGCCATTGTAGGCACCAGCGGAAGCGGAAAAACCACTATTGTAAAGCTACTTTTAGGATTTTACCAAGTCAACAAAGGCGAAATTTTGATAGGCGAAAATCCTTTGCAAAATTTCTCACAAACATGGTGGCGAAGCCAAATAGGAGCCGTAATGCAAGACGGATTTATCTTTAACGACACCATCGCCAAAAACATAGCCGTAGGTGTAGAGCAAATAGACCAAAAACAACTTTTGGAAGCCGTAAAAACCGCCAATATACGCGAATATATCGAGAGTTTGCCCTTGGGCTACAACACCAAAATAGGAAGCGAAGGACACGGACTAAGTCAAGGACAAAAACAGAGGATACTCATAGCCCGTGCGGTTTACAAAAATCCGCAATACTTGTTTTTCGACGAAGCCACCAATGCCTTAGATGCCAACAACGAACGAAAAATAATGGATAATTTAAATCAATTTTTCAAAGGCAGAACCGTTGTTGTAGTGGCACATCGCTT
>DYON01000151.1 GCA_020720525.1 Acetofilamentum sp. | reverse complement strand
CTGCAAGGAGAGACTATACAGTCATCCTGCATTGTCATCCTGCATTGTCATCCTGCATTGTCATCCTGAACTCGTTTCAGGATCTACGCAGGATGGCAATGACCAATAATGTTGTTTGTAATTAGGAGAGGGAGTACGATGCAGGAGAAAATAATTCGTGGTTTTTTATATTTTCGCTATAAATAAAGCATCGAAATTAAACTAAACACACAAATACAGATTAGAGCCAAATCATTTAATCTATGAATAAATATGCGGATGATAGCTTTCGTGGAAGCTCTATCGAAAACCAAGCCCATATATGTACATAAGACCAAATCAATCGCTACCATTTGTATTGAATGCGAATGGTAATTATTTTTCGCAACATTAGTGAAAAATTTATTGTATTTTTGATGATTAACTCACTCCAAAATTGGACACATCAGTTAAAAAAACCATATTATTATGTTTTATTATTGTTGCGATAATTCCCAACAAATCAATTGCCCAGTATTTCACTTGGGGCACCGAGCCTGCTTCTACAGAGTGGAATAAGCACCAAGGAAACAATCTCACACTCATTTTCCCCGACTATTTCAATTACGATTCGTCCTATTTGAATGTTTTCGATTCGGCAATTGTGTATCATAGTTTTTTAATGCATATAGAGCCTCGGCAATTGAACATTGTTCTACATCCCAACACACTCATTTCGAACGGGTTTGTTGCTTGGGCGCCCAAACGCTCCGAGCTTTTCGCTATGCCTTCGCGCGATTTCTATCCTGGCTTTTGGCCGTCGCAGTTGGCTTGGCACGAAATGCGCCATTATGCTCAATTGTCGGTTGCACAAGCACAATGTCGTAAACGATTCGGAATTTTGTTTGGACAGCAATTCACTGCTGCTTTTGTGGGTCTTGCTGTTCCTACTTGGTTTATCGAAGGCGATGCCGTTTCGTCCGAAACCGCATTTTTGCCCACTGGGCGTGGACGATCGTCTTCGTTTTCGGCGCCATTGTTTGCTTGGCTCGATGCATCGAAGAAAATTCCAAACTACGACCACAGTTTATTGGGATCGTACAATCAATTCAATCCCGACGAATATTTGCTCGGCTACTGGCTCACAGCAAGCGCTTACAACCGTTATGGACCTGATTTCTGGCCACAAGTGTATGCCGAAACATTTATGAAAGACAATTTCGGCATGTTTCCGCGAACATTTAAGGCTTTTACAAGCGATTCCATTTCGTTGCACAAATACCATCAGCGCGAAATGGCAATTATTCGCAATTTAGTACGGATAGATATTTCAAAAACAAAGCCTACGCTATCAATTCCCGTAACACAGCAAAATGAATATTCGTCTTACCGACCAATAGGAATCGATTCGTTTGGAAATGTTATTGCCTTTCGTAAAGAAATGCATGGCGAACCTTGTTTTGTTAGTATCGATAGCAATGGTCGCGAAAAAGTGATTAAATACACTCATCTTGTTCACGACGAAAGCTTTGGCTTCGATGGTCGCAACATCTATTATGCAGAATACAAACCGCATCCCCGAAGAGAATTTGTCGATTTTTCCAATTCGTATCGGCTCGATTGCAACACAGAAAAAGCAACAAACTTCAACAAGCTAAAAAAAGAATTGCTGCCCGTTGCAAGTCCAAACGGCCAAATTGTTGCAACGTGCTCCTATTATCCCGATGGAACATATTGTGTTACAGCTATTCACACAAAAAGCGGACACAATGTGGGTTCGGCGCTTTTCAACTACTACGAACAACCCATTTCGATAGCCATCGACGACAAAGGAAGCAGTTTGTTTTTGATTGTTCAAACACAACGCAAACGAAAACTCATTGCGCTGAACTCGGAAATGCACAATTCGAATGTATTGTTTTCGACCAGCGACCGCAATATGGGCAATTTATTGCTGCTTGGCGACTATTTGTATTTCGACGCTAATTTGAATGGAAATGAAGAGATTTATCGCATACCCATTGCTGGAGGAAATCCTGAATGCATTACTCAAACCGCTTTTGGCGCCTATTTTCCTGCATCGGACGGACAAGGAGGATTGTTGTACAGCGAGCTTACGTCAAACGGATACGAAATACGAAGAATTAGCACTATTCAACCTGTTGAAGCTGCCGAACGTTGGGAATTCATGTACAATTTGTCCGACACTTTATCGTTTGAGACTCAATTGCAATGCGATACGCTCCAAATACCACTGCCAGCAAACAACCAAGCGGAATTGTATCGACCAAGCCAACACCTTATCAATATCCATTCGTGGGGACCGTTCACCATCGACCCATCCGACAACACCGTGAGTCCGGGAATTCAATTCGACTCTCAAAATATTCTCAGCACACTATCGGCATCGGTATTTAGCGGCTATAATCTGTTCACGTCAACAGTTGTGTCGGGATTTAAAACCACGTATCAAGGCTGGCTTCCTGTGGTTTCGGCTGGCTTCACCAACGAACTTCCAGTAACCGATAACGATTCGTACCGATTCTACAACAGTTTAAATTTAAGTGCCTATATTCCACTGGTTTTCACAAAGCATGCATGGACTTTTCGATTGAATCCGGCCATCAGCCTAAAGCCTGTCGGCACCATGAAAATCGATAATATTTCGCACAATGTGAATAACGGTGGGATTTTTCTTACTGCCACCGCATCGCAATATACCAACAACCGAAATATGTTTCCACGCCTTGGTGCTTTTGTTGGTAGCGGAGCCATTTGGCAGTCGTTCGATCGCAAAAGTGATTTACTCACAGCTGCATACGCAGGTTTGTGGTTGCCAGGTATTTTCAGGCACGATGGATTTCGTTTGCGCGCAGGATTCGAAAATCGCGATACTGTGGCTTTGCCATACAGTACTATGATGGCGGCGCCACGTGGATACAATCTGATAAATCATCCGACTAAAGCTTTTGGAAGTGTCGAATATGGCTGTCCGATGCTCTACCCCGATTTTCATGTTGGTTCACTTTTTTACTTGAAGCGCATAAGCACCAATATTAGTTACGATTATGGAATTGAAATTAACAACAATGGGTTTTCGTCGATGGGATTGAACTTCAGTGCAGATGTGCATTTTATGCGGTTGTATGTACCTGTGAAACTCATTTTCTCGAATTACTATCTCATGCCAGAGAACCGATGGACACATGGGTTTGGTTTTGGACTCGATTTTTATGCGTATTGATTGAAGCTACTATCATTATTAACATCAGCGGATTAAGCAAATTTGCATTTCACGCCTCATCGCCTCATCTCCTCATCTCCTCATCGCCTCATCACCTCATCTCCTCATCGCCTCATCGCATATTTAAAAAGCGGATTAATACAAAACATCAAAAACCACCGTATCGGATGGAACAGTAAAAATGGTATCGGCACGCGAAGCACTGATATCGTTTTTAACTACTGTACGAAAAAGCAATAGACCAAAGGCACCTACCGAATTGCATGTAATGGTTGTATCGACATTCATTCCACCAATCGACCTCGAAATAGAGGAGCAACAATCGAAATCGGAAACAGGATTGTTGAGAAACAAGAAGCGGATGGTATCGTCGCCATTAAAAGGTGTAACATTCTTTAAATGAAGACTAACAGTAGCTTTTGAGGCAATTGTAAAAGATGAATTATATGGACTTTCGGGACTTATATTGGCCGAACTTACCACCATTTGCGACAAATAATAGCCATCTTTCTGCAACGTGATTCGGTAAGCATCGTATGCACTTTCCTCAATTTCGAAATTGAACGACCCCGACGCATCGGTTGTGGCAGTTGCAATAGTAACATAAGTTGCATTGTAAATTCCATCAACAATACCATTGGCCTGCAAAGTTACCAACACACCCTGAACAACACTGTGCTGATAGGTATCGGAAACCGTACCACCAAACAGAATAGTTTTTGGCTCCTTTTTGCAGGATAAAAACAGAACCGAAATTCCGATAGCAATTAAAAAAAACTTTTTCATTTGGCTAAGATATGAAATGTAAATCAAAGATAATCAGTGAAACCGAGATTTCTTGAATTTTTCACTATAGAATACCAAAAAAACAATACATTTCGGAACGAAAAAGCAATAAATAAGGGTAATTTAGCTTAATTGTGTAAAACAGCAAACATCTACAACATGAAAAAGGCATTTGAGATGGTGATTCCTTGTAGATTTTGACGTTTTTGCGCTGAACACGCATCGCAGCAGATTTTCATGGATGATATTTCACCGTTGCCAAATATCAATTTAAAAAATCTGTTTCACTACGTTCGAGAAAAACAACATTTCATGTCAATCTACTTAATATCAATATTTTACATTTCACACTTATAAAACCTCGATACTTTTTATTCTCACCTCACTGTTTATAAAGAAAATTTGAAACAAGTGCTAATCAACCCCTAAATCAACAAAATAAATCATAATGAATAAAGAGCTTGAGTCAAATTCGTTTTCGTGGGTTATACTTCCTAAAATCAACATATTATAGTATTCTATACATTCTAAATTCAAGTAAAAACACCAGTTATCTGTCCTAATTCATGAATGAATACATCGAAAATTTTTCAAATTCA
Organism: Acetofilamentum sp.; assembly: GCA_020720525.1. Classification (GTDB taxonomy): domain Bacteria; phylum Bacteroidota; class Bacteroidia; order Bacteroidales; family DTU049; genus GWF2-43-63. The sequence continues at coordinate 1,909 of DYON01000151.1, read as the reverse complement.
ATAGCGATTTGTACTTTTACTTTAAATAAATGGGGGATCTTTTGATGCGATTAAGAATTTTATTACTGTTTCTTGTGCTGTTTGTTGAATACTCAAGTGCTCAAAATGTTTTTTGGGTTGAGGATTTTGATGATGGCGGTGGTGGTAGATGGACAACCGAAAATGCTCTGGGCTCAATGACCAATCCAACACCAGCAGGAATAAGTGGCTTAACATATGGCGTAAATGCCGCAATTGAGCACGATTATTTTGTAATTAACGACAGAAATACACCTGAGCTTTCAGGAAATATTAATACTGGTTCAGCTATAAATGCGCAAGGACAATTTGTTCGTGGTCGCCACTACGATTGTTCTTCCCCAAACGATTTACCGAATCCTTTCATTAATAACGGAGTAATAGGACCCAATCAAAGTCTTCATATTACTGCATTTCCAGCATGTGCAACACTTCTATATGGAGGAACACCAAGCTCAGACGACTGGAATTGTATTGCAATTAGCGGAAACGATTCTCCGTTGACCCAATCGGAACAAACAGCATGGTTAAACAATAATATCGATGCAACAGGTAAATGCAATATAAAGCTCACCGCTGATTTTTTCTTAGGTGGTGATGCACAGGGTGTTAAAGATCATGCAACTGTACTTTACAGTATTGATGGTGGAACAAGCTGGAAAATATTGAAAGATAATTTGGCTTCCTGCAGTTTCTTTTATGCGGGGACTTGCAATGCTTGGTTCCGAATGACCTTTGCTCTTCCTTCGGATGCCGATAACCAAAACGATTTGCGAATTGCTTTTCGCTGGGTTGAAGATGGCAACCTGAATAACACGACAGACGACTATGTTTTGGGAGCAAGTTTCAATGTCGATAATATTATGTTTACGTCCTGTGATGTACCTGACGCTGATTTTTCTGCGGATAATTTAACCCCATGTAAAAACGAAACCGTAACGTTTACCAGCAGCGTTGTTAGCACAAGTGGGCTTTATATTAATTGTTTCACTACACTGACGGATGATTGCGCACCAACAGGCTATTCTTGGAATATTACTGGACCGGGAACAGCAACCTACGTAGGTGCAACAAACGCAAACAGCCCAAACCCTCAAGTGCAATTTGATGCAGTAGGCAATTACACTGCAGTTCTTACTGTTACCAATTGTGCTGGAAACACTGTAGTTACAAAGCCCAATTATATAGCTGTTTCTTCGTGCCCTCCTGATGCAAATTTTACAGCAAACCAAGTAGTCGCCTGTGTTTCGCCTGCCTCGAATAAAGATACTATAACTTTTACCGATTTAAGCACAAGTGTTCCAGGTCCTATTCTAACATGGACATGGAGTTTTAGCCCAGCAACAGTAACCTATGTAAATGCAACCAATGCCAATAGTCAAAACCCGCAGGTTGTTTTTAATGCAGCCAGTCTTTATCAGGTAACACTAACTGTTACCAATGTTGACGGAAGCGATGCGGAAGTAAAAACTGCATATATCAACGCAATTACCTGCGAATGCGGTGGAGCTGTTGCACCGAGTGTTTTTTGGACCGAGAATTTTGAGAATGGTTGCAGTTCGGATTGTTCTGCCAATGGATACAATGGTGTTAATGGAGCTTGGTCGATTTACGATAATCATCCCGATGAGGGTTGTGGTGCTCCAGCTTCTCCTAATACATGGTATGTAAGCTGCGCCGAAAATGGCAATGCTGCGGGTACTTGTGGAGCTGGTTGTGGAAGCGATGAATCGCTCCATGTAGGTTCTACTTCGCTCGGTGATCAGGGAGCTTCTTACGATGCCGGAGGTTATTGTCCTTTTTTTGGCTGGCCGGGAAGGCAAACCTACAGTCGCTGCTCTTCCCCTACCATTAATTGCACCGGAAGATCCTCAATTACGCTCAATTTTGT
>DYON01000150.1 GCA_020720525.1 Acetofilamentum sp. | reverse complement strand
CCTGCTGACACATCGTATCCAGCATAAGGCAAAGGATGAGCGGCATCGAGTTGCGATTTAAGCAAAGCAATCCAATCGGCTTCGGTGTAATTGTCTTTATATTCAATTGATGCAGACGAATTATATCCAAAATGGGTTTTCATTGCATTGAGAGCATCGTTCATATAAGCACCAGAACCGTTAGGGCTGTACATCATATCGACAGCAACACCACAATCGTAAAGCAATTTTGCAACATCATAATTAGCCGACGACAAAGCAGAAGGCATTTGTTCAAAATTATAATGACTTTGGCTAAAATCGACACTTAAATAGCCGTAGGCAGAATTGTAGCTATGAGAACCAGTTGGTTGTGTTGGATAGCGATAATAATACATAGTCATTCCCATCATTGTTGCGACACAACCAGAATAAACCCTTCCAGCTGGGCCCGAGGGGTCTTGCGGGCATAAAGCATTATAAAGCCCTCCTTGATTCCACAAGCAATGAAGCAATGGATCAATCGAATTCGATTTTGGGTTCATATTGCCATTAGAAACACCTACTTCGTATTCTGCCCATAAATTTGATGTTGAAGCATCTGCTTGAATATTGTTGTTTCTGATTGCTTCAATTTCGGAAGAAAAACTATTGAGCATATCCACAAACGAAGGAGGCATAGATTCGTTGGTAAAAGACGACTCGGTTGAATATCCCAAAATGGGTTGTGTTGCATCGTCGGCTGAAACAATAATAAAACCTTTGTCCTCGAGATCGAAGATATAGAAAGCATTGTTGGAGTTGCTTTTTTCCGACCAATTTTTTTGATTAAGTGAAACAATAATAGACGAAATGCCATTAAGTATAAGGTAGTTTTGCCCAACCATTCTAGCTCTTTCGGGCGAAACTGGCTTGGCAAATAATGTAATAGCCAGCAATAAAAAAAACGAAACACAGAGGAATCTCTTCATTTGTGCAATTTGTGATTGTAAAGATACAAAATACTATTCAACTAAAATTTTCTGCCACACACTGCCATTGTTAGATACTAGTCCAACCTGATATATTCCAGAAGCAAAACCACTGAGTGGAATCAGCAACGATTCGCCATTCGATTCGGCACTAAATACGCATCGACCACTGAAATCGTAAATAGAAAGCGTTGATTGCTCCGTTTGTGAGCCAGGAACAATATTCAAATATTCTGACGCTGGATTGGGATACACGCGCATCGAAACACCATCAGGACGATCTTGGATGCCAGTTGTGATGGTGTAATAAACATTAAAGCCATCAGCAGTAATGGATGAATTGCTTTGAAACATCACGGTCATTTTATTCGAATTCACCGTTACTGAAGTAGGATTGTCGCCTTTGAAATATTCACCAGCGGTTGTACCACCAATGGCATCGAGAACTTTCACATAATCGTATTCATCGGCTAATATAAAGCTAAGAAAATGAAGCGTTATAGATGTAGCTCCTATAGGAGTAATGTTCCAACGGCAGAAACTACCGTTACCATAATGGTTGGTACCGCTACCATCGTCGAAAGTGTCTGTCCCTGCTGTTAATGTTGTAATTCCCGAACACGACAAAGGAACATGACCTGTATAGTTTAACAGAAATCCTTTACTTTGGTTGGTAGCATTGCCGGTAAATGAGATGAAAACCTCGCTGCTGTTTACTGTTATCTGCGATGGAATAGTGGCTCCATTGTATGTGCCAACAACAGTCCCCGAAGTATTTGATCCTTCGTAGATAATCACTTGATCGTCGGTTGCAATGTCGAGTTCTTCGAAATTAATTGTGAAATAATCGCAAGTAGCAGCGGGGCTGATGAGCCATGAACAGTTTGCATTGGCAGCGTAATTGACCACTGGTCCACTACCATCTTCTATTGTTCCAAAGGCACTTGAAAGTGTTTTAGTACCTGTGCAGCCATAAGGATACGATGTTGTGAGAGGATAAATATTAACAATTACTTGTTGGTCGCTATTGAAATCGTTACCAGCTGGATTAAGTGCGTTTAAATAAAAATAACCATCTGCATATCCACCCCAACCCCAATTGAAATGAAAATAGTTGGTACCTTCGTAGCCATCCATTACAAATGCATGACCACCAGCACTACTCGAACCCGAATAAAACACGGGATGGTATAGGTCGAGGTTGGTGCGCATGAGACTTTCCCAACCTGAAGTAGAATACGACGACTTTGTTTTATAGGATGCATCGGTAGAATAACGAAAATAATCTTCAAGTGCATCGTCAACATCCCATGTTAATGCACCCGAGCCATCGTAGCCATAACTCATATCGACAGCAACTCCGCAATGATAGGAAAGCTCGGCAACCTCTGGAGCAGGCACTGAAAGCTCGCCTAACATTTCATTATAATTATAGGTGGAAGCACCAAAATTGACCGATTGAGTTCCATATCCGCTGGCATAATACGAATGACTGCCTGTGCCAGTTGTTGGATAGCGGTAATAATACATTATTTGAGCCATTGCAGTAGCAACACAACCAACTAAAGCTTCGCCCTGTGCATCTTCGGGACATAAGTCGTTGTAAGCTCCGCCCTGATTCCATGTACTGCGAATGAAAGGAAAAATTGCTTTCGACGACGAAAAAGGACTTACACCTTGTAATGTTAGAAGAAAATCCCATTGCGCTTCGATGTCGTCAACAGCTTTGGTGCTGTTTTGTCGGTAGTATTGAATTTGAGCAATCGAATTATCGATCCAGTATTTAAAATTCGAATTCCAATTTCCAGAAGGGATACTGCCCGTGCTGCTATAGCCAATAACAGGAACAGCCGATTGGTCGCCCGAAATAATAACAAATCCATTTTGCGGATTGTTAAAAATATACAATTCCGGATTGTTTGGGTCGGTCGAAAGTGTTTCGACCATCAATAAATCGTCTGGTGTTGAAGGAATCGAAAGATTTTTCGATTGAATAAAATTGAATGCTGCAAGACGTGCAGTTTTTGCATTTACCGATTGAGCATTGGCGTTTATTGCAAAAAACAGCAATATGAGCGATAAAACTGAGAGTGCAAATATTCTCATCGTACTTTTGATTGATAGTTAGCAGACAAAAATAATTGTTTTTTTGTTGCAGCAAGCTGAAAAGTTTTTCTACTTTCGCACAAAACTAAGGGGTTGTTGCGTTCATGAAGAAACTTATCAAAAATATTAAGACTGTTTTTGTTGTCGAAAATTCGCCTCATCAGAAACCTATTTCGGGAAAAGCAATGGGTCAAGCCGACACAATCGAAAACGCGTATATTCTTATCGATGGGAAACGCATACACTCTTATGGCAGAATGGATGAGCTGGAAAAGGTGCTCCGAAATCACGAAATTGGCGAAGAAATAGACGCAACTGGTCGCTTCGTATTGCCTGGATTTTGCGATTCGCACACCCACATAGTTTTTGCAGGCTCGCGCGAAGCCGAGTTTGTTGACAAAATAAATGGGCTTAGCTACGAAGAAATTGCGCGACGTGGCGGTGGAATTCTCAATAGTGCCGAAAAACTTCGCAAAATGAACGAAGACGAACTCTTCGAGGCAGCTCGCAAACGCATTGTGGAAGTTATTTCGCATGGAACAACTTCGCTCGAAATAAAAAGTGGCTACGGTTTGTCGTTCGACAGCGAGTTGAAAATATTACGTGTAATTCGTCGTCTTAAAGAATTTTTCCCCATCCCTATAAAAGCTACATTTCTGGGCGCTCATGCAATTCCACTCGAATATAGAAACGATCGAAGTGCTTATATCGATTTGATTATCAACGAAATGCTTCCGGCAATAGCCGACCAAAAGCTAGCCGATTTTGTTGATGTGTTTTGCGACGAAGGGTTTTTTACAGTTGACGAAACGACCAAAATTCTTGAAGCCGCTGCCGCTTTCGGATTGAAACCCAAAATTCATGCAAATGAGTTAGCCAACAGCGGTGGTGTTCAAGTGGGAATTGCACATCGAGCTGTTTCGGTCGATCACCTCGAACGCATCGACCGCGACGAAATAAATGCATTGTTAGATAGCTCCACTATGCCAGTGGCTTTGCCAGGTACTTCATTCTTCTTACAAATTCCGTTTGCTCCTGTTCGACGAATGATTGATGCCGGTTTGCCGGTTACACTTGCCAGCGATTTCAATCCAGGTTCGAGTCCCAGCGGAAATATGCAATTTATTATGTCGCTGGGCTGCATCTACGGCAAAATGCTTCCCGAAGAAGCTCTTCATGCAGTTACACTCAATGGCGCATTTGCCATGGAATTGCAAGACGATTATGGATCGATTTGCCCTGGCAAAATAGCTAATATTCTTATTACCAAAGACATTCCATCAATCGCATTTATGCCATATTATTTTGGTTTCAATAAAATTGACTTCGTTCTTACAGAAGGCAATATCTTTGTTGCAGAAAACTTCTAATCTTTCCGATATGAAACAAATCATTGAATGTGTTCCCAATTTTAGCGAAGGACGCGATCTGAGTGTTATTAGGCAGATTACCGACATTATTGAAAGTTGCGACGGTGTTCGATTGCTCGATGTCGATCCTGGCTTTGCCACCAACCGAACTGTTGTTACCTTAGTTGGAACTCCCGACGAAGTGATTGAAGCTGCATTTCAGGCAATTAAAAAAGCTGCATCTTTGATTGATATGTCGAAACACAGTGGTGCTCATCCACGTTTTGGAGCTACCGATGTTTGTCCTTTGGTTCCTGTTGCCAATATCAGCATGGAAGAAGTGGCACAATATGCTCGCAAACTCGGAAAACGCATTGGCGAAGAACTTGGGATTCCAATCTATTGCTACGAAGATGCTGCTTTCGCTCCCGAAAGACGCAATTTGGCATTTTGCCGAAGTGGCGAATACGAAGGATTGCGCGATAAAATTGTGAAACCTGAATGGAAGCCCGATTTTGGTCCTGCCGAATTCAATGCACGCAGTGGTGCTACTGCTGTTGGAGCACGCGATTTCTTAGTCGCTATCAATTATAATCTCAATACCACCAGCACACGACGCGCCAATGCCATCGCTTTCGATGTTCGCGAAAAAGGCCGCCCCATGCGCGAAGGAAATTCTGTTGCTGGTAAGGTAATGAAAGATGAAAACGGAAAAGATATTTCCATTCCAGGCACACTTAAGGCCACCAAAGCCATTGGCTGGTTCATCGATGAATATGGAATTGCTCAAGTAAGTATGAATATTACCAATATTTCGGTAACTCCCGTACACATTGCGTTCGACGAAGTGTGTGCAAAAGCCGCCGATCGTGGAGTGCGTGTAAGCGGCTCCGAAATTGTTGGTTTGGTTCCCAAAAGAGTTCTAATTGAAGCTGGAAAACACTATTTGGCTAAGCAGCAACGTTCGCTGGGTGTTTCGGAAGAAGAATTGGTGAAAATTGCCGTAAAAAGTATGGGGCTCGACGACCTGAAACCTTTCAATCCTCAGGAAAAAATTATTGAATATCTAATTGAATCTGAATCGAACGAGAAGAAGTTGGTCGATATGACTTGCAGTGGTTTTGCCGACGAAACTGCATCTGAATCGCCAGCACCTGGCGGTGGATCGATAGCTGCCTATATGGGCGCATTGGGTGCTGCGCTGGGAACAATGGTAGCCAATCTCAGCTCGCACAAAGCTGGTTGGGACGAGCGTTGGGAAGAGTTTAGTCGTTGGGCCGAAGCCGGTCAGCGACTAAAAGATGAGCTTATTCATTTGGTTGATGAAGACACACGTGCTTTCAACAAAATAATGGATGCGCTGGGTCTGCCAAAAGGCAACGATGCCGAAAAAGTTGCTCGCAAAGCTGCAATTCAGGCTGCAACCATTTATGCAACCGAAGTTCCTTTTAGCACCATGCAGAAATGTTTCGAAGTGTTACCTATTTGCAAAGCAATGACCGAAATTGGCAATCCAAACTCGGTGAGCGATGCTGGCGTTGGTGCGCTGGCTGCAACTGCTGGTGTTCGTGGAGCTTTTCTGAATGTAATCATCAATGCTTCGGGCATCGACGACAAAGAATGGGCTGCCAGTATAGTTGCCGAAGCCGACCTGTTGCAAGAAAATGCAATGAAAGCCGAAGTTGAAATAATGACTGCTGTGCATAAAGTTATTGCTGGATAAAAACCGATGGCAACAAGTGTAAAAATACCGACGAGCAGACAGATACGATAGTGATAAATTGAAAATAAGAACGGTTTTAGCTTTTTGACAAGACAGTGCAAATTTAAAGGAACCGAAACAAAGTGGTGATTGCCAAAAAGTGCAACCGACCGTAGGGAGCTCACGAACACCATTGAAAATAATTAATTGGGTGAGTAATTTTGCCGACCCACTTGGAACTAACAGCAGAAGCAGTACTTTTATATTGTAAAGCGAGATAAAAAATCTATTTTTGTAAATTCAATTCTAAAATCAATGAATAGGATAAAAGAAGTTTTAGAAGAAAAAGGAATCAAGCAAAAATGGCTTGCTGAAAAGCTAGGTAAAAGCT
>DYON01000500.1 GCA_020720525.1 Acetofilamentum sp. | reverse complement strand
ATGAGCTGTGCACCTGCAAAACAAACTGTAGTTTATGTAGTTAATTACGGCCAGCAAGCCGATGCTGACTATAATGCCGGAAATTTTGAAGCTGCCTTAACCGGTTATGAAAATGCCATGGCTGCCAACAAAAGCAAGGGAGCACCCATCGACGGGATTATTTATCGAAATGCCGGTCTTTCGGCTTTGGAATTAAAGCAAACCGCCAAAGCTATCGAATATCTCGAGGTTGCAAAATATACTACTGCCGTTGATGCCGAAACCTGGGCTGGATTAGCCAAATGTTACCGCGAAATTGATAATTTGTCCAAAGAAATGACCGCGATCGAAAACTATCTCGAAAATTATCCCGAAGGCATGGAAGTTAGCGCCTTTCGGGTGAGATTGTTCGAACTGTATGTTGAAAGCGAAAACTGGCCAATGGCTTTTGATTTGTGGCCTCCGATTGCCGAAACTGCCGGTAAGCAACAGAAATTGTTGATCGACTATTTTAAGGTTAACCGAAAATTGGGCAACGACCAGATTTGTGATGAGCTGGCACCCAAAATGCTTCAGCTCGACGATAAAAACCTCGTTGCCCTCGAATGGCAGGCAAAAAAATATTACTGGAAAGCCGAAGATTTTTACCAGGCGGAGATGAAGGCCTACGAAGCCAACAAAACCAACAAACAATATCTCAAGTTACTCGAATCGCTTAAGCTAACCACGGCTGACTTTAAGATTTCGCTCGGCTATTTTGAGCGCCTCTACGCCATCTCACCAAAACCGGATTTTGCTAACTACATCGGCAATATTTACGCCCGTTTTGACGATAAAAAAAACGCTGAGTTTTATCACGAAAAAGGAAAGAAGTAGAAGAAGAGGGGGAGAATGGAATGATGGAAAAATGGAATAATGTGGTAATTCGACAATTCGACAATGGAAGAGGGCAAGGTTGGAATGATGGAATTATGGAAGAATGGAAGAATGGAAGAATGGAATGATGGAATGTTGAGCCGAAATCCCGCTTCGGCGGGAGAAGAATGGAAAGATATAAGAATTCGACCCCCGATAGCTATCAGGGCGACAATTGAAGAAATAAATGAAAAGGAACGGTTTCTACTTCAGACTGGCAACTGGCAACTGGCAACTTCTGACTGGCAACTTCTGACTGGCAACTGCCCACTTCCAACTTCCAACAAAAAAATCCCCATCTTTGCACAAAACTAAATAGCAATCACTTGTTTTCATTTCCGATAAAATATCA
>DYON01000149.1 GCA_020720525.1 Acetofilamentum sp. | reverse complement strand
CTGATTGAATTTGGCGGCAACAACAAACGGTCTTCAGCGAAAAAGATAAACAGAAAACGGTCGAGCAATTTCTGCGTTTTTTTGAAAAGCAACAATTTATCGGTTTCGGGATTGCTTTTTACAAGGTTGTTGTAAATCGCTTCACGAAATTTCGAATAGTCGGCATACAGTTTTTTTGTAATGTTTTCTTCCTGTAAAAGCGACGATTCTTTTATTTTTTGTGGCAAGCCATTTAGTAAATTGTCTTTTGCCAAACAAAGCCACATAAGCGAAAACTGCTCACGCGTAAGGTTGAATAAGTCAAAGTCGATATGATCAACCGCATTTTGAATGTAAAACCGTAATTTCTCGAAATTAGATGTTATCACATAAACGCATTTCGGATTGTGGTTTTTATATCCGAAAGCCTGTGTTTCAATTTTGTCTAAATCTGGCGTGTCGGTTCCTTTTAATTCAATAACTGCAATAGCATCTTCGCCTTTCAGAATTGCTCCGTCCACTTTTTTGCTATTGGCAATGTTTTTCAGTTCCGTTGTAAGGTTAAAATTGGGTTGCGGATTGAGTGTGTATTCAAAAATGGAAACGAAAAGTTCTCGCAAAAATCCTTCTTGAAATTGCTCTTCCTTCGAATTTCTGATGTTTTCTTGAATCAAAGGATTCCCAAAATAGTCTTGAAAAGCCTTGTATTTCTTATCAATCAGAACCGAATCTAATTCGTTCAAATATTTATGCTCAACCGATTTTTGGAACAAACTCATTTTATCGTTTTAATCTTATTATTAATTCAGCAATCAAGCTGCAAATTACAATTTTTTGCAAATCATCAAATTTTTTTTTTAGTGATAGTTTTCATTTATAGTGTTCAGAAGAATGATAATCTCTAGCAGTTCGCTGCTGCCGCATGAGGCTTGGCTTCATCTTGTTTTGTTACAAGCCAGCATCAGAAGAAGATGCGCGGCGTGGAGGGGTCTCGGATTTGTGTTTTCGATGGTAAAAATATCAAATTTTTTTGTCATATAGATTAATATTACACCCAGTATGGAAATTGGCACAAATTGAAAGCCAATCCACAAAAAAAATTAACTTTGCAGATTGTAACCGCAGCCGAATGAATATCAAAATTGTCAATCGCAGCAAGAACCCGCTTCCGGCTTATGAGACTCAATACTCGGCCGGTGCCGATCTCAGAGCTTCGCTCGAAGAAGATATTGTTTTAAAACCTATGGAACGCATACTTGTTCCCACTGGTATTTTTATTTCAATTCCCGAAGGACACGAAGCACAGGTGCGCCCTCGCAGTGGCTTAGCTATCAAAAATGGAATTACCGTTCTCAATTCGCCTGGCACCATCGATAGCGACTACCGCGGCGAAGTGAAAGTGATTCTTATCAATTTCTCCGATACCGAATTCATCATTCGCAATGGCGACCGCATAGCTCAAATGGTAATTGCTCGCCACGAACGAGCCAACTGGGAACAAGTCGAAGAACTCGATGCCACAGTGCGTGGTAGCGGTGGTTTTGGTCACACAGGATTATAACAGAAAACACATGGGTATGAAAATGATAATTCCAATGGCGGGAATGGGCAAACGAATGCGCCCTCACACTCTCACCATTCCAAAACCTTTAATCAACATTGCCGGCAAACCCATTGTGCAACGCCTTGTCGAAGACCTTTCGAGCCTTGTTGACGAAAAAATTGACGAAATTGCTTATGTAATTGGCGATTTTGGACCCGAAGTCGAAGCCCATTTGCTCGATATTGCTACAAGCGTTGGAGCTAAAGGAAGCATTTATTATCAAAATCAACCACGGGGAACTGCTCATGCAATTTATTGTGCAGCCGATGCCCTCGAAGGAAAAGTGATTGTTGCGTTTGCCGACACCTTGTTTCGTACTGTGGCAAAAATGGATACTTCGCTCGATGGTATCATTTGGGTGCATCAGGTCGAAAATCCATCGGCTTTTGGCGTAGTGCAACTCGACGACAATCAATTGGTTAACAAATTTATCGAGAAACCAGCAACTCCTGTTTCGAATTTGGCCATTGTTGGTGTTTATTATTTCCGCCAAGCCGAAATTCTGCGTACCGAAATAGAAAAGCTACTCACCAACAAGCTGATGGTAAATGGAGAATACCAACTCACCGATGCGCTCGAAAACATGATGCAACTTGGCAGCCAGTTTTCGGTTTACGATGTCGAAGAGTGGCTCGACTGTGGAAACAAAAATGCAACAGTTTATACCAACAAGCGTATTCTCGATTTTGCCAACGGAAACACTCAAATTTCGCCCGAACTAAAACAAGAAAATTCTATCATCATTCAGCCTTGCTACATCGGCAAAGGTGTTTCGGTTGTAAATAGCATTGTTGGACCTCATGTTTCGGTTGGCGAAGGCACTTCCATAACCAATTGCATACTTTCCAATTCCATCATTCAGTCGCACAGCAAATTAATAAATGCAAACATAGACAATTCGATGGTGGGAAATTTCGTTGAATACAGCGAGAAGTACAAAGAACTCAGTATTGGCGATTTTACCGTTATTGCTCAATGAAATTGTTGAAAATCATATTTGTAGTTGCTGCGCTGGGCATATTTTTGCCAGCTTGCAATTCGTACAACAAAGCTTTGCGCAAACACAATCAGCTTTCCGATAGGCAAAAGCTCGATTTGAGCACCATTTTAATTGAAGCTACCCGCTACCGAATTTTGGGCGATGCCTCGAGTGCAATCACTTTGTATTCAAAAATTATCGAATTAGATCCATTGCACGATGCAGCATTGTTCGAATTGGCAAAACTGAAACTGGTAACTGGCGAAACCGATAAGGCTGCCGAACTCATGAAACTTGCTATTAAAAAAGAACCACAAAACATTTGGTATGCTTTGGGCTACGCAACGGCACTTTCGCAAAGTGGAAAATACAACGAAGCTGCTGTCGAATACAAAGCAATTCGGTTGAAAAATCCGGACAACTACAATTTATATGGCTACGAAGCACAGTGCTACGAAAATATCAACAACTTTCAGAAAGCAATTGACGTTTACAACGAGCTTGAAAAAATGGTAGGCATCAACGAAGAATCGGGTATCAGAAAGTATTTGATTTACATGAATTGGGGCAAGTCCGACAAAGCCATGGCCGAAGTGCAAAAACTTGCAACCACTTTTCCAGAGAATTCGGAATATTCGTTGGCTATGGCCGAATATTACATGCGCGCTGGGAAAATGGGTTTGGCATACCAAAGCATCAATGCGGTTTTATTATCCGACCCAAACAGCGTAGGCGCCCGCTCATATTTGGCCGATTATCACCATTTTTCTGGCAACGACGAGCAAGCCAAACAAGAAATTTCCACCTTAATAGCCAATCCGAATGTATCGGTTGACGATAAAATTGGGGTGTTGATGAATATTTACAAATCGGGCAGCATCTATGGCGACACCCTTGCTGCTTATCCAATGCTCGATACGCTCACAATCATTCATCCTTCCGACGCAAAAGTGTGGGCAATGTATGCCGATTTTCTCAACTATGAAGACAGAATTGAAGAAGCCATTGAAAAATGGAAACAAGCACTTGCGCTCGACAGCAGTCATTTCACCATTTGGGAAGTCGTATTGGGAGCGATGGATCAAATGCAGCAAACCGATACGTTGTTGTTGTATTCTAAACGAACAGTCGAATTGTTTCCCGAACAAGCTCTGGGGTGGATGTACTATGGCACTTCGCTTGCTGCAACCGAACAATATGCCGAAGCTATCGACCCACTCGAAACAGCACTCGATCTTAAAATTGCCAACAAACAAGCCCGCAACAAAACCTTTTTTGCTTTGGCCGAGGCCTATTCGAAAACCAAGCAATTCGACCAATCGGATGCAATGTTCGAGCAACTTATTAAAGCCGATTCGAACAATACGGTTGCCATTAATAGCTATGCCTATTCGCTCGCATTGCGCAATCAAAATATCGAAAAAGCAGCGCTGCTAGCAAAAATGCTTTCAACAGGTAGTGCCGACAATTACGAATTTTTGCACACACAAGGTTTGGTGCTATTTCGACAAGGAAAATACAACGAAGCCATAGCTCATTTCGAAGAAGCTATGCATATTGGAGGCGAAAAAAATGGCGCATTGCTCGAACATTATGCCGATGCATTGTTCCTTCTCAATCGAACCGACGAAGCAGTCCGTTATTGGCAGCAAGCCCGCGAAATGGGTGGAACCAGCTTTTCGATCGACAAAAAAATCAAGGATAAAAAGTACTATGAATAGAAAATTTCCAATTATATTACTCGTTTTGTTGCTTGTACTTGGCGCATGCAAATTGAAGCGCGAGACAAAAAAAGAGATTAAGAGCAATGTGAAGCAAGACGAAGGAATCGAATTCATTTTTTCGAAAATGAAAGACAATCAGCTCGATTTCAGAACACTATCAATGAGATTTCAGGCAACAGTTGAGTCCGACAAAGATAAATCGGTGAGTTTCAACGGGAATATGCGCATCATCAAAGACCGATCAATTTGGCTTTCGCTATCGGCCATTCTTGGTGTTGAAGCTTTTAGGGTTATTATCACTCCCGATAGTGTGAAAATGATTAATCGACTCAACAAAACATATTTTAAGGGCGATTATCAATTAATTAACAATCTTCTCAAGTCGCCATTCGATTTCGACATGCTTCAGGCATTGGTTACTGGTAACGATTTTTCGTACTACGAAGACAATATTTTTAAAGTCGGCGAAGACGATCTTACCTACAAAATTTCGACCATGGGTCGGAAAAAGCTTAAAAATTATGTGGCAAATGCTGCCGATATGGATAAGGTGTTGGCTCAAGATATTTGGATTGCGCCAGGAACCTTCAAAATAGTAAAGCAGCAAATAAAAGAGATAACCAAGCAAAATAGCAAAGTTATCATCGATTATTCCAATTTCGAAGCATTGGGCAATCAATTGTTTCCCTATCTCGTTACTGTTGTAGTAGAAACCGAACAAAAAATTTCGATTTCGGTGAAATACGAAAAAGTAACTATCGACGAAGAAGTTACCATTCCTTTTACCATTCCCGAATCGTATAGATACATGGAGCAACAACCCGAATAAATGAACAACCGTCGAATTTATATAATAGTCAAAACCTCAATCCTGTTGCTTTCGTTGCTTCTGGTTCTCGATGTTTCGGCACAGAAAAATTCGCGCGATAAGCTGCAAAAGCAGAAATCGGGACTCGAAAAAGACATTGCCAATACGTCGAAGCTGATTGAAGAAACACGCAACAACAGCAAAAAAGCTACTCATCAGATTCAGCTCATCGAAAGTCAAATTCGCAACTACCAAGAGTTGGAAGAGAAAACAAGTATAGAACTCGAATTGCTTGTCTGCGATATTTCGGAAAAGAAGCTCGAATCCGAAAAACTCTCCAGCGAATACGAGCAAATGAAAAGTTTGTATGCTCGCATGATTTATTTTGCCTACCTCACGCGGCGACCATCGAACCGACTTATGTATTTATTCAGTTCCAAATCGTTTATGCAAGCATGGCAACGAATGCGCTATTTCAGCGAATTGTCGGTAATTCGCAAACGGCAATTGAATAAAATACGAACAACCCGCTCCGAAATTGAACAAGCACTTGCTGGTCTCGAAGAAATGAGAGCTGAAAAAAACGATCTCGTTTCCCAGCAAACCACCAACAAAAAAGCACTCGATTTGCAAAAAGAGGAAAAAGACAAAGTGGTGAAAGATTTAAAAAAACAAGAGAAAAAGTTGAAGCAAGACCTCGCCAAAAAGCAAAAAGAAGCAGCCGATATTCAAAAGCAAATCAAAAAGCTGATTGAACAAGAAATTGCAGCAAGCCAAAAGAAAACCAATGTGGTTGCTTCGAAAACAAATACCAACTCGAACCCAAACACCCACAAACCCGCTGCCGAAGTATATCGGATGAGTCCCGAAGAGACTCGTATATCGAATACCTTCGAAGGGAATAAAGGAAAATTGTCGTGGCCAGTTCCTCAAGGAACCATTACGAGTAGGTATGGCGAACATCCACATCCCGTTTTGGCTGGTGTAATAGTGAAAAACAATGGTATCGATATCACTGCTCCCAATGGATCGACGGCTCGTGCTGTGTTCGAAGGCACTGTGAGTGCTGTTATTTCAGCCCCCAATGGCACAAGGCTTGTGATGATTAGGCATGGCGAATACCTTTCGGTCTATTCCAACATCGAATCGACATCACTCAAAAGTGGTAATACAGTTAAGTCACAACAATCAATTGGAGCTATTGCCCCCGACGAAAGTGGAATGTATGTTGTTCATTTTGAAATTTGGAAAGAAAAAGAAATTCAAAACCCCGAATATTGGTTGGCCAAATAGTATGCACATAGAATCGTTTCGTGAGTATTGTCTGTCTAAGCATGGTGTTACCGAAGAGTTCCCGTTCGATATCACTACATTGGTGTTCAAAGTGGGTGGAAAAATGTTTGCTCTCACCGACCTCGAAGACGAATTTGCTGTTTCGCTCAAATGCGACCCCGAATAT
>DYON01000148.1 GCA_020720525.1 Acetofilamentum sp. | reverse complement strand
CTAAAATAGAAACTGCGGGAGGAATTAAATGCGATATTCGTGTTTATGTGCAGGGAAACAAGTCGGTAATGATGATTATTGAACAAAACGGTGTTTATGCCGCTCCAAAAGATGTTAATAAGTTTTGGGAGTCGTTGAAAATTTAATACTATTTCGCTTGCTGAGAAAAGAGTAGCTGATTTCAGTTACTCTTTTTTGCTTTTTAGGACATACATTATATGGTTTAAACGATAAAAAATCGCTATACTTGCACCTTGAAATTTTTAGATGAACTTTTTGAGAGAGCAACTGAATTAAAGCGAATTGCATGCGTGTTTATCAAATTATCTTGTCGTTTTTGATGTCAACAATCTCGTTGTGTGGTTTTACGCAGACTCACAATAATGCCGATTTGCGTTTGATAATGCAAGTAGGCGACAGTCTTTTTGAGCGATGCGACTATGTGAATTCGTTGGTGGTTTATCAAAAAGGAATACAACTGGCGTCCAAAGCCGATTCGGCGCATGTGCTTGGTGAGTTTTACACCAGCGCTGGGATTGTGTACGACTACATTGGCGATTATTCCAATTCACTTCAATACTATCAGAAAGCTTTTTCGGTGATGGATTCGCTTGGCGATGCTAGGTGGAAAGCTGCAATTCTTAATAATATTGGTGCAATTTATTTCTTTTGGAAAAAGTACAACATCGCTTTGGATTATTATCGACAATCGCTTGACATCGAAAAATCGATAAACAATACGAAGGGAATTGGCGAATCGTACGAAAACATTGGAATTGTGTACCGCAATTTTGGGCAACCCGACTCCGCATTGGTTTACTACAAAAAGTCGCTTGATATAAGTAAATCGCTCAACGACAGTGTGATGATTTCAACATCCTACGATAATATTGGAAATAGTTATCTCGATTGAGGAAATCTGGAAGAAGCAATTAAATGGTTTTCGGACGCATTGCAAATCCAAATGTCGATTTCCGATTTGCTTGGGCAGGTTTTTTCGTTGAGCAATTTGGGAAAAGCCTATGTGTTTGCTGGCGATAACAGTAAAGCTATTTATTATTTTGAAAAAGCAACAGAGATTTCGCATTCCATTCATTCAACCCGCGACGAAGAATATGCATATTCAATGCTCTCGAATATTGCCGAACAACAAGGCGATTATCGAAAATCTTTCGAGTATTTGCAGAAGTCGTCGGCTTTAAAAGACACTTTGTTCAACGAAACATCGGCATCCAGTATGGCCGAAATGGAAACCCGATATCAAGTCGATTCGAAAAATCGCGAAATTGAAATTCAATCCTTATTGATTAGAGAGCAGGAAGGACGTATTCGGCGCGAGCGAATGGTTTTGTTTTTTATTGTTTTGGTTTTGTTGGTTAGTTTAGTATTTGGGGCGATTTTCATGTATTTGTATCGCCAAAAGCGAAGTGCCTACCAAATTATGTTGAAGCAAAATATTGAACTTGCTCGCCAAGACATGTTGCTTCACGACAACAGGGTTTATCCCAAAACAAATATACCTACAGTCAATATTGAACAAACAGATGTTGACGAAAAGTATGTTAAATCTTCGCTTACCATAGAACAAAAAAAGGCAATTAATGAGAAACTGCTCGAAGTAATGGAGTATGGACGTGTTTTTTTACGACTCGATTTGACTGTAGAAGATTTATCGGAGCTTGTTGGAACCAACCGTCGTTATCTTTCTCAAGTTATAAACGAAATTCACGAAACCAACTTTAATAACTTCATCAACACATATCGGATAAAAGAAGCCCGTAGGTTGTTGCTCGATCCAGAAAAGGCTCATTTTTCGCTCGAAGGAATTGCATCGTCTGCTGGTTTTAACTCCCGAATTTCGTTCAACAATGCATTTAAAAAAATAACAGGACTCACCCCAGCTTATTTTCAAAAATCGAATAAAAACTAAGTTTTTTGCTTTCGGTTCGCAAAAAGGACTTTTTGTTACAGATTTTTGCTCAGATGCATAAACTTTTGCTATCTTGCAGCCCTTATTTGTTAATTTAATACCACCGATATGGAAGACCTACACAGCGAAAAGCCAGTCGATTTGCCCGAAAACGCTTATCGCGAACTAAACGAAGGCGAAACATACGAACCCGTAATGTCGCCAAGCAAAAAATATCCCGAAGTTACTGTTTGGTCGGTTGTAATGGGTTTGCTTATGGCTGTTATTTTTTCTGCAGCAGCTGCCTATGCCGGACTGAAAATTGGTCAAGTGTTCGAGGCAGCAATCCCCATTTCTATTATTGCTATTGGAGCATCGGCACTTTCGCGCAAAAAAAATGCACTGGGGCAAAATGTAATTATTCAATCCATTGGAGCAAGCTCGGGTGTGATTGTGGCTGGAGCCATTTTTACCATTCCTGCGCTGTATATTCTCCAATTCAAATATCCCGAAATTGAGGTCAATTTTATTCAAATTTTTCTTGCCTCGCTACTAGGTGGCGTGCTTGGGATTTTGTTCCTTATTCCTTTCCGAAAGTATTTTGTAAAGGAACAACACGGCAAATTTCCTTTCCCTGAGGCAAAAGCCACAACCGAAATTCTAATTTCGGGCGAAAAGGGTGGAAAACAAGCTGGTATTTTAATTGTTAGCGGACTCATTGGTGGTGTTTACGATTTCATGTCGGCCCAATTCAAGTTGTGGGAAGAAACTGTTACTACACGCGTCATCCCTTGGGGTGCCGAATTGGCCGAGAATACAAAAATGGTTTTTAAACTCAATATTAGTGCTCTTGTGTTTAGCTTCGGATATTTGATTGGATTGCGATATGCACTTATTATTGCTGTTGGCTCTATGCTTTCGTGGCTGGTTTTTATTCCTCTGATCAACGAAATCGGAAATATGGTTGCTGCGTCGGGTGGGGGGGTGAACATGTTTGCAGCTATGTCGGCCGAGGCGATCTTCTCAACTTATGTTCGCCCTATTGGAATTGGAGCCATTGCAATGGCTGGAATAATTGGTATTATCAAGTCGTCGGGAGTGATTAAACGGTCGTTTGGGCTCGCTTTTTCGGGTTTATCGGGCAAAAAAGTTACCGAAAAGCCCGAAAGAACGCAGAAAGACATTAAAATGACTTTTGTACTGCTTTTGATTCTATTTACTGTAATTGCCATTTTCATCTTCCTTTACGCTGGAGTTCAAATAACATTGGTGCAGGCTTTGGTGGCTCTTGCAACGCTGGTTATTGTCGCTTTTCTTTTTACCACTGTGGCTGCCAATGCCATTGCAATTGTGGGTTCTAATCCTGTTTCGGGAATGACGCTCATGACGCTCATACTTTCGTCGGTGGTTTTAGTTGGAGTTGGCCTCGAAGGACCTTCGGGAATGGTTGCTGCATTGGTTATTGGAGGCGTTGTTTGCACAGCTCTTTCGATGGCAGGTGGTTTTATTACCGACCTCAAGGTTGGTTACTGGCTGGGCTCAACGCCTGCCAAACAGCAATCGTGGAAGTTTTTGGGTACACTCGTTTCGGCTGCTACTGTCGGAATTGTAATTTATATTCTCAACGATGCATATGGCTTTGTGAAAACTGCCGATACCCCCGACCCAATGATTGCACCACAAGCAAATGCAATGGCATCTATCATTGAACCTCTTATGCAGCCAGGTGCGCATGTTCCTTGGATACTTTTTGCAATTGGTGGCATTATTTCACTTCTTGTAAATTGGCTCAAAATATCTCCTTTAGCTTTTGCTCTCGGAATGTTTATTCCATTGCAACTCAACACGCCACTCATTATTGGTGGTTTGCTTCAGAAATACATTTCGAACAGCAGTAAAAATCCTGAAATCAACAAAGCTCGCGAACAAAGAGGAACACTTATTTCGAGTGGATTTATTGCTGGAGCGGCTCTATTTGGTGTGGTTGGAGCAATGTTGCTCTTTTTCAATATCGATCTTAATACTCATTTCAATCAAGTTCAGGTCGATGGCGCATGGCAGTTTATCGAAGGTTGCCCATGGCCTCAACTTTTAGCTCTCTTCGCATTCATTTTGCTAATTGTCTATTTCATTTGGGATAGCTTAAGAGCGAAACTCTAATTATAAAACAGAAAAGCTGGGTTTTATATCCGGCTTTTTTATTAAAAAATATTCTTGTAAAATATTCTCGCTTTTGTATTCGTTAGAATTTTGCGACAGGTTCTTTTTTATTATCTAAATCAAATTACCATGAAAAAATTTACCATTTTTCTGCTAAGCATACTGTGTGCTTTTCAGATGAGTTTTGCCCAAGGCTCGTGTAAACTTACAGTAAAGGTGGTAAATAACCACATGGCGCCTATAAACAAAATGCCGGTGACGCTCATCGAAAAATCGACCAAAGAATACATGTCGAAAAGTACAAACCAAGATGGCGTTGTGGTGTTCGATATCACCTCTGGCAGAGAATGGAGTTTGAATGTAGATAGTATAAAAAATTACCGAACCATCGAAGTTCCCGAAGCTGGATCGTCAACCCGCTCAATGTCTATTACATACGATTATGCCGACTACAAGCGAACCCATCGTCATCCAGTCGATCGGAGCACGTTGAATTTGAAATTGGTCAATCCTCCTCCTTCTGGAGCAAAACGGAATCCTGAGACCGAGGAATACGTAAAGCTGAAAATTCTAAAAAACAACAACAGTCCGCTGGTCAACTTCCCTGTTTTTCTGACTTGCTACAAGTTGGGATTGATCTATGTCGGAAAAACCAATTCAGTAGGTGTTGCCGAGTTTTTTGTGCCAGGCAACAACGAATATGAGGTCGATATTGATGGTTTCGAAAGTTTCACCTATGTCGATGTGCCCAAAGGCGCCGGCAGTTCGGTTCAGTTTACCTATGAGCCAACCAATATCACCGAAACCAACAAAAACGACACCATCACTCAATTGCTTACCAAAACTGCCAATGGAACATCGTCGCGAGTTCTTGTTAAAATGAATGTGATGCAACCTGGAATAGCGAGTTTAGGAAACGAAGATGTGTATTTGCGAATGCTGGGAACCAACAAAGTATATAAATCGAAAACAAACACCAATGGCGAAGCCTATTTTTTGGTTCCTGCCCGAAGAAAATACATGGTAAACTTTCGCTATCAAAGGGATGTTGATGTGTTGAATTATCTCGATGTGCAAGGAATTGCCAATGCCGAAGTGAGTTTCACCTACATGCCCGATCCCAAATTGCAATTCCCCGAGCGATATATTCCAACTCCCCAAGATCTTATGGTTCAATCGTTTCTCGAATTTATTACTGAGCAGTTTCCCGAACCGAAAAACGAAGACGCAATAGGAATGACCGTGACTTGGACCAACGGAGAAGTAAATGCTCAATCGAAAGAGGCTGTATTGCAAATTGGTTTTAAAGCACGCAAAGACGATGGGGGCATTTATGGTCCTCCACTCAATATTGCACTTGTTGTCGATAAAAGCGGATCGATGGAGGGCGACAACCGCATTGGCACACTTAAAAAGGCCCTTTTGAATTATATTGGCAAACTCCGACCAACCGATATTGTTTCGCTTATTGCATTCGACGAAGAATCGACTGTGCTTGTGTCGGCTCGGCCCATCGGAGATGGAAAATACTTCAGAGATATGATTGAAGATATCGAAGCTAGCGGTGGAACCAATATTTATAATGGAATGGTGGATGGCTATGAACAGGTGCTCAAAAATTTCATTTCCAAAGGAACAAACAGGGTGGTTTTGCTTACCGATGGTTATGGTACAACCCCGATTGATGAGATTGTGAGTAAATCGAAAGAATACAATTTAAAAGGAATCGAACTTTCGGCAGTTGGTGTTGGCGACGGCTACAATCAGTCGCTGCTTACTTTGCTGGCAACTTGTGGTGGAGGTTTAATGCAATTTGCAGGAACTGCAGCCGAAATTAATCGAATTTTCGAAAGAGAACTATCCAGCGTTTTGAGTCCTTGTGCTAAAGATGTTCATGTGGAAATAATTTACAACGAGCAAATTGTTTTCAAACAACTTTATGGCTTCCCAACCCAACAACGCGATGCCAAAACAGTTGACATGAAGCTCGATAACATTTACAGCGGATTGAATACGCTTGCTCTGGTGAAATTCGATTTAAAAAATCCAACCCCCGAAATCGAAAACGCCCCAGTTATCATTAAAATGACATTTTTCGATTTCAAAAAGAATAAAGAAGTTGTACAAGAGGAGAAAGCATATCTGAAATGGTCGCCAGCCACAGGACAGCTCGAGCTGGTAATGGAAGCACAACACAAAAAGCTGTATGCCATTGCCATCCTCAATCAATCGCTCAAAGTGATGGCCGAAGCTCATGCTGTTGGCAACGAGCAAGGTGCTTTAGATGCAATAAACAGCGCTTTAGTGCAAGTGAAAAAGCTTTACCCCGATGCCAAAGACGAAGATGTGCATAAATTGGTAGAATCAATCAATACTTATGCTGTTGCTCTTATTCAGGTGATGAAAAACAAGGCTGGAAAGTAGTTTTCATCGTCATTCTTCGATACATTTCGTGGCTTTTTTGCTTATTTAGCCACGAAACACT
>DYON01000147.1 GCA_020720525.1 Acetofilamentum sp. | reverse complement strand
GCAATCAAAATTTCGAGCATCTTGATGGCGGCTTCCGAAATCACGGTTCCAGGACCAAAAACGGCCATAGCACCTGCTTTGAAAAGGAAATCGTAATCTTGTGCAGGAATTACACCACCCACAATCACCATAATGTCGTCGCGACCTAGCTTTTTGAGATCTTCGATGATTTGTGGAACCAGCGTTTTGTGACCGGCAGCAAGACTCGATACACCAACAATGTGCACATCGTTTTCTACAGCCATGCGAGCTGCTTCGGCTGGAGTTTGAAACAACGGACCCATATCGACATCGAAACCAATATCGGCATAGCCGGTGGCAACCACTTTGGCACCACGATCGTGACCATCTTGTCCCATTTTTGCAATGAGAACACGCGGACGGCGGCCTTCGAGAGTTGCGAACTCTTCGGCCATGGCAACAGCTTTCTTAAAGTTGTCGTTTGTTTGACTTTCGGATGAATACACGCCAGATATGCTTCTTATGACAGCAGAATAACGGCCAAAAACTTCTTCCATGGCCAAGCTGATTTCGCCAAGAGTTGCACGTTTGCGTGCAGCATCAACAGCGAGTTCGAGCAAATTCCCCTGTCCGGTTTTACATGCTTCGGTAATTGCTTTAAGTGCAAGCTCAACAGCTGTGTTGTCGCGCGTATCGCGAATTTCGTTCAAACGACGAATTTGCGACTCGCGAACAGCTGTGTTATCGACCTCGAGAGTGTCGATGGGATCTTCTTTTTCGAGACGATATTTGTTCAAACCAATAATGGTGTCGCGCTTGCTATCGATGCGAGCTTGCTTGCGGGCAGCTGCTTCTTCGATTCTCATTTTTGGAATGCCAGTTTCGATGGCTTTGGCCATTCCACCCAATTCTTCCACTTCTTCGATGAGTTTCCAAGCATTATGAGCCAAGTTATGGGTTAGATATTCAACATAATACGAACCAGCCCATGGATCGATAGCGCGGCAAATATCGGTTTCTTCCTGAAGGAAAATCTGCGTGTTGCGAGCAATACGAGCCGAAAAGTCGGTCGGAAGGGCAATGGCTTCGTCGAGAGCATTGGTGTGCAAACTCTGTGTGTGACCAAGAGCAGCAGCCATAGCTTCGACAGCGGTGCGAGCAACATTGTTGAATGGATCCTGTTCGGTAAGGCTCCAGCCCGAAGTTTGAGAGTGAGTTCTAAGAGCCAGCGATTTCTGACTTTGAGGATTGAATTGCTTCACAATCTTGGCCCACAGCATACGTGAAGCGCGCATTTTGGCAATTTCCATGAAATGATTCACTCCAACAGCCCAAAAAAATGAAAGGCGTGGCGCAAATTTATCAACAGGAATTCCTGCCTTGATGCCAGTTCTCAAATATTCAAGTCCATCGGCCAATGTGTATGCCATTTCGATATCGGCAGTTGCACCAGCTTCTTGCATGTGGTAGCCACTGATTGAAATGCTGTTGAACTTCGGCATCAAACGCGAAGTGTATTCGAAAATATCGGCAATAATTTTCATTGAAGGCGTTGGCGGATAAATGTAGGTGTTGCGCACCATAAATTCCTTCAGAATGTCGTTCTGAATGGTTCCGATTAATTGTTCAGGTTTTACGCCTTGTTCTTCGGCAGTAACAATGTAAAAAGCCATAATGGGCAACACTGCACCATTCATGGTCATCGATACCGACATTTCGCCCAAAGGAATCTGATTGAACAAAATCTTCATGTCCTCCACCGAGTCGATTGCTACACCAGCTTTTCCAACATCGCCCAAAACGCGTTCGTTGTCGCTGTCGTATCCACGGTGGGTTGCAAGGTCGAAAGCAACCGACAAACCTTTTTGTCCGGCTTCGAGGTTGCGACGATAGAAAGCATTCGATTCTTCGGCTGTGCTGAATCCGGCATACTGACGCACTGTCCACGGACGCATTACGTACATGGTGCTGTAGGGTCCGCGCAAAAATGGCGAAAGTCCAGCTCCATACGAAAGATGCTCCATTCCAAGCAAATCGTCTTCGCCAAAAGCACTTTTAATTTGAATTTTTTCGGGCGTTTCGACTTCTGGAGCAATTCCACGGATATTTTCCCATTCGGAAAATGAGGTTTTGCTCTTAAAATCGGCCAACTGTATATTTTTAAAATTGGGTCGCATAATCATTTCTTTATTGAACTAAGAGAATTGATTGATAAGTTTCGAGTGCTTCGAGCGCATTGGTGCGCAAGTGCACAAAACTGTGAATGCCTGCTTCGCGGAAAAGAGCTTCGTTTTCGCCCGGATTTCCAGCCATTGCAACAACCACATTTTTAGCTTTCAGCGCTGCTGTATATTCCATACCAAGAGTTGAATATTGGTCGTCGCTGCTGCAAAGCACCACAATATCGGGATTTTGTTCCATAGCTTTTGCAACACCATTCTGTACGGTATCGTCGTTTACCATCGAAACAATATCGTAGCCAGCCAATCCGTAGAAATTGGAGGCAAACATGGCTCGTGCATTGCGCATAGCCAAATGTCCGAACTGAAGCATTAAAATCTGTGGACGCTTTTTCCCTTCGGCTACATGCTTGTCGGTTTGTAAACGAATTTTCTCGAAACTCCATGCTCCACGGCGCATTTGCAGTGCATTGCCGGTAGCTGGTTTCAAATTAATAAACTCAGCAGCTCGTTCGAAAACTTCTTTGGTGTTGGGATAGTTGTTCACTCCAACATACACCATTTTACGCAAAGCAATGTCCTTGTCGCGTTTCTGCACTGTTTTTTCAATTTCCGCTTTGATGAGTCCACTTTCCATGGCTTTGCGGAAGCCACCGTTTTCCTCAATCATCTGAAATTGTTTCCATGCAAACTCGGCAACCGAATGGGTTAGTGTTTCGATATAATACGAACCTGCAGCCGGATCGGCCACCTGTCCAAAATACGATTCTTCTTTCAACAACAACTGCACATTGCGAGCAATGCGGTCGCCAAATTCGTTTTCCTTTCCAAGAATATGGTCGTGAGGCAGAATTGTGATTTCGTCGGCTCCACCCAGCGATGCCGACATGGCTTCGGTTGTGTTGCGAAGCATATTGTTGTGCAAATCGTACAAAGTTTTGTTGTACAACGACGAAACACCATGAATGCGAATTTTGTGCAATTCAGTATTCGATGTATATTGCGCTGCCACAGTAGCCCACAAAAGTCGAACAGCTCTGAATTTTGCCATTTCGAGAAAATACGATGGACCAATACTTAGTTTGATTTTCATTTTGGGCAACACATCTTCAGCTGTCATTCCCAGTTTAAGCATTTCTTGCAAATATTCGTGTGCCGAAGCAATGGCAAAGCCAAGTTCCTGCACAGTTGAACTACCTGCATTGGCAAAATGTTGACCATTGATATTGAGTACCGTGAAATTGGGAAGCAATACTTTGCAACGTTCAATCAAACATTTGAGCTCGCTCATGTTGTCGTCGAAACTATTGTAGTATTCGCCATTAAGCAGATAATAGCCAAACGAATCAAAATTGAAACTACCACAAAGCATATCGTTTTTCAAACCTTGACGTTCAATTTCCGATTTCAGCAACTCGGCAAGAACGCTGTAGCTGTAGAACGAATGGAAATGGGTTGACGTTTCGGTGAGGTCTATACCTTTCAGCAGAAAAGCAATGTCTTCGCGGTTGTTGATAAAATCGAGCCTGAACGAAACGCCATCGGCACCCCGTTGCAATGCTTTCACAGCAAAACCGTTTGCTTCTTCGAGCGAAAGCGAGTCGATTTGCTGAACGATTTTCCAGTTGTTGTCTTTTACATTATAGCCACGTAGATAAGGAGCTTCGTTAGGATGATTGGCTTGCAATACACTTTGAACATCTGTGGGCATGTAGTAGGGCTGCACCGAAAAGCCGTCGAGAGGTTTCCAAACAAGCTTTTTCTCATAATCAGCGCCCTTGAGATCTTCGTTTATCAGCTTTTCCCAGTCCGCTTTGCTAATAGGGGAAAACTCGCTGAACAATTTGTTATCACTCATGTTTTTGCTGTTTTACGCGCTGCAAAGGTAATTGTTTTTATATGTTGAGTTCCTATATTATATATGAATTATATCATGTAATTTGTTGCAAGATAACGGCAGAAGATTATCGATGAACACAAAAGCCCAATTTGTCAGTGTAAAACGAGGCTGTTTCGAAGCAAAAATAATTCTGTTTCGCAGGGGTTGGAATGGAATGTTGTATTTTGTTTTGATGCGTTTTTTTAATTTTTCTTTGCATTTTATAATGTAAATATCATTATAAATTTCGCTCTTGGTAACGTTTTTAATTTTTTCAGCAGACCCTAATTATTTTATAAAACTAAAGCACAACTGTTTTTTAACGAAAAAGGCCATCTTTTTGAGATAGCCTTTTTTGAAGTATTTCAGAGAGTGAATTATTGAAACTCTACCATCAGAAAATTTTTGGGAATTCTATCCCCAACAGTTATGTTTATAGCCTTGATGGTGCCACTCACAGGAGCCAGAATTTTGTTATACATTTTCATTGCTTCGAGTTCGAGCATGATTTCGCCAGCTTCAACTTTTTTACCATTTTTGATAAAAATTTGTTTCACGGTACCAGGAATGGCTGAATAAACCATTTTGATATTGGCAGGTTGCCAGGTTTTGCGATTTATAAACTTTTTGGTCAGCAGCGTTTGATATTTGGCTGTATGAATAGAAAAAGTTTCGAATTTAAGGTCGTTGTTTTCTTCCATGGCGATTGATTTTTAGAACGGAGGAATTCCGTGTTTCTTGAATGGATGATTTACAGTTTTTTGAACCGAAACATCGAGAGCATGCGAAATAAAGCTTCGGGTTTCGGAAGGATCTATCACCGCATCAACGTGGCCGTAAGCGGCAGCAACATACGGATTGGCAAACTTATCCTTGTATTCTTGCACTTTTTTCAAACGCATTTCTTCGGGATTTTCGGCAGCCATAATTTCGCTTTTGAAAATAATATTGGCAGCTCCTTCGGGACCCATAACCGCAATTTCGGCTGTTGGCCATGCAAAAACAAAATCGGCGCGAAGGTGGCGCGAAGACATGGCAATGTATCCACCACCATACGCTTTACGAAGAATGATTGTAACTTTTGCAACCGTTGCTTCGCTGTATGCATACAGCAATTTTGCTCCGTGGCGAATAACTCCTGCATGTTCCTGATCGACGCCTGGTAAATAGCCAGGAAGGTCAACCAAAGTGATAAGAGGAATATTGAATGCATCGCAAAAACGGATAAAACGCGCAGCTTTGTCGCTGCTGTCAACGTCGAGAACTCCAGCCAAAACCATTGGTTGGTTGGCTACAAAACCAACGGTATCGCCTTCGATTCTGGAAAAGCCAATAACAATATTGGGTGCAAAAAGTTCTTGAACTTCGAAAAAGTCGCTGTTATCGGCAATAGAGCGAATAATATTTCGAATATCGTATGGCTCTTTGGGGTCGGTTGGAAAAAACGAAGATATTTTATAGGTTTTCTTCGGTTTTTCAGACTCGAAACGTTCTGCTTTTTTTGAATTGTTCCAAGGAATATACGAAAAAAGATTTTTAATCTGAGCAAAACACTCAAATTCGTTGTTTGCAAAAAAATGTGCATTTCCTGTGGTTTCGGCATGAACACGCGCTCCACCAAGTTCTTCCATCGATATTTCTTCACCAAGAACAGTTTTGATAACTTCGGGACCAGTAATGAACATTTTTGAAATATTGTCCACCACAAACACAAAGTCGGTTAGGGCTGGGCTGTAAACAGCACCACCAGCACAAGGACCCAAAATTACAGAAATCTGAGGAATAACACCCGATGCCAATGTGTTGCGGTAAAAAATTTCGCCATAACCGGCAAGCGAATTTACACCTTCTTGAATACGTGCTCCACCCGAATCGTTGATTCCGATTAAGGGAACTTTCATTTTCATGGCGTGATCCATGATTTTGGTGATCTTTTTGGCGTGCGCATATCCAAGCGAACCTCCCGCAACAGTAAAATCTTGTGCGAAAATGCATATTGGATATCCATTCACCGTGCCAGTTCCAGTTACAACTCCATCGCCTGGAAGATGCTTTTTGTCCATATCAAAGTCTTTACCAGCATGCTCCACAAATAAATCGTATTCGTGAAAAGAATCTGGATCGAGCAAAGCTAAAATGCGCTCGCGTGCGGTTAGCTTGCCCATGGCAATTTGTTTAGCAATGGCCTTTTGTCCACCACCCTGACTTGCTGTCAGAACGCGTTTTCTAAGATCCATCGATTTCGTTCGTATTGACATATTCTTTGTTTTGGTTTACTTTTTTTGTTTTTAAGAATATGCAAAGTAAAGAAATAATTTTTCAACAGCCTTTTTGCATTTAGTTAGTCCCTTTAGCGTTTTCTTGCGCTTGCATTAAAGCTGTTTTAGGTGCAAAAACACAAATATTCGCTTTAAATATTTTTGGCTCTATATTAAATTTATGTGGGTAAAGAAAAACACACAACTTTTTTACCTCGAATTGGAATAATCATTCGTGGTGAAACATTTGCTGTAATTATCGTTCGGTAGTTTCATTCAAA
>DYON01000146.1 GCA_020720525.1 Acetofilamentum sp. | reverse complement strand
GTTTTATTGCATTTTCGGTAGCTTCTACGGCATTGTAGGCCACATAGCCTTTGGGAACATTCACTCCGTAGCGCGACAGAATTTCTTTGCCCTGATATTCGTGGAGATTCATAGTTTTTGTTTTTTCTTCGCAAACTTACAAAAAATTGGTGAAAGGAAAAGCATTGCAACAACGCAGAAAATTCATTTTCTATAAATGAAGCGAATATAAAAAGCAAAAGGGTTATCAAGTAAAACACTGATAATAAGCAAATTAAAATAAAACGCGATATTTTACAACAGTCTCATTATCAACAAGTTGCCTGCCAACAAAACTCATTAAAAAACTCTCCCACTCCACCAACTAAATTCAAACCAATTCCTACCTCGCTATAGCAATACGAACTTTTTTCTTTTTCAGTGGCTCATTGCGAAGAAGGCGAAGAAGCTCGTTTATTTTATTATTTTTCACAGCCACAAACGAAATAAAATCGAGCACATCTATCAATCCAAGTTCCTCTTTCTGGAGATTGCCTTTCTGCAACAACCACCCAACAATGTCAACTTTGTTCACTTTGTCTTTTTTGCCCACACTTATATAAATAGTAGTCCATTCCGATGGTGGTGGAATAATTGTTTTTGCAGGGAGCGAAACAAGCTCGGGCTTTTCTTCGATCCAAATTGGCATTTTGTCTTTGTCCGACAAAATTAGAAATGCGTTTCCGTGTGCATGCATGCGCGCTGTACGTCCGTTGCGATGCGTGAATGCAGCTTCTACGGCAGGCAACTGATAATGAATGATGTTTTCAATCAGTGGAATATCGAGACCGCGTGCAGCTAAATCGGTGGTGATGAGTATGCGTATGCTTCCGTTGCGAAATTTAATCAAGGTGCGTTCGCGTTCTTCTTGTTCGAGTCCGCCATGAAAAACGTCGTTGTACAAGCCATTTTCGTTCAGAAAACTGCTGAGCCGCTCAACAGCTTCGCGGTGGTTGCAAAAAACCAACGATGCTTTTGTTCCCAAAAGGCAAAGTAGCTGCATCAAAATGTCTTGCTTTTCGATGCTTTCCGACATCACCATTTTCAGGGTGAGTCCATCGGGAGCTTCGTTGGGAAGGTGATTCAACTCAATGGGATTTTTCAAACCTGCAAAAACTGGAATTTCGGTCGATTTTGTTGCCGAAGTAAGCACTCGCTTTTGCAAATGACCAAGGCGTCCCATAATAAACGACATTTCTGCTTCGAAACCAAACTCGAGACTTTTGTCGAACTCGTCGAGAACAACAAGTCGAATATTTTCGGTGTCGATATGCTCGCGACGCAAATGGTCGGCAATTCGTCCCGGAGTTCCAATAAGCAGCGCAGGAGGTATTTTGAGACTTTTCTTCTCGACCGAAACCGGATGACCGCCATAGCAACATAGCGATTTGAAGCCTGTTTTCATCGATTTGAACACATGCTCAATTTGAATAGACAGTTCGCGCGATGGAGCAATCACCAAGGATTGAATTTGGTCGTTGTCGGTTTTGAGCATTTCGAGAATAGGAAGCAAAAAAGCAATTGTTTTGCCCGAACCTGTGGGAGCCAAAAGTACTATTTCGGGATTTTTGCGAATGTTGTCGATAGCTTCGAGCTGCATGCTGTTGAGCACATCAATATTCATGTTGCCAATGGCCAAATCGACGCGAGATTGCTTTAAATTCATGCTGCAAAGGTATTGAATATTGAATTGCAAACACATTATCAATAATAGAAACCATTTGAACTTCAACCAAAAAACATCTGTTTATCCGTAATCACATCAATAAAGCACCTCTTTTTGTATATAACCACGAATTTCACGTATTTTACGAATTATTTTCCATCATTAATTGCATCGAAAAACAATCCTCAATTGCAAGCAATGAATGATTGTTCACAAATGTCTTTCATCAATACAGTTGCAAGAATATCATTAGTGGTGCAAATGACGCTTCGGCATTGTGTAGCACTTTTGATGTAATCAGCGATGGTATTGCTCAAGTTGGTAAATTCGTTAATTCGTGGTAAAAACAGCTGCAATTGAACACAACAACCTCACTGGTATAATTGAGGAGAATCAGAAAAAACATTCATATTTGAACTGATTATTAATTGGTTAAGCATATCGAATTCAACTGTTTTTGGATTTGAAAGGAATACATGAAAATAGGTCAAAAGAAAGATCAGCTGTTGGTTGTGGATATCTTAACCGAGTCGTTTTTCGCGAATCCAAGCGCCAACTGGGTAGTTAAGATCGATTCATAAATTGAGTCAAGAATTCGCAAACGATGCAAGTATGCCTTTAAAACATCTTTAGATGCGCAAAGGAGTTTTTATTTCGTCCGACAGAAATGGTGCTGCTCTTTGCTTTCGAGACAATTTTCAAAAGAATAGTATAGTCGATTACTGGAATCCGTTGGTTATGGCAAAAAGCAATTAGTCTTTCTTGATTGCCATCAATTCTAAGGAACTAAGCATTTTGAACAGCAAACGACCCAAATCGGGTGAATACCTCTATATGTGGTTTTTGGACAACAACAGGTGGAATTTTGGTTTCAGAAATATTTCAAAAAAACCGGCTTGCGCGAACAAGCCGGACCCAATTAATGAACAAAGCTTGTTAGAACTTTATTTTCTTTTCGATTTCTTCGACATATACCCTGAAGTGTTTGTCGGTATCTATAAGATTTTTGACTGTACGAACAGCGTGCAGCACAGTTGCGTGGTCTTTACCGCCAATTTCGACACCAATGCCAGCAAGCGAATTTTTGGTAAGCGTTTTAGCAAAATACATAGCCAGCTGACGAGCCTGAACAATTTCGCGTTTGCGCGAAGCACTGTGCATCTGCTCGACAGAAATATTGAAATAATCGCAAACCATTTTTTGAATATAATCGATTGAAATTTCGCGTTGTGAATTGCGAACATACTGATCGATCATGGTTTTAGCCAATTCGATAGTGATGGGCTTGCGGTTGAACGAGGAATGGGCAACCAGTGAAATAAGAGCCCCTTCGAGTTCGCGAATACTGGTTGAAATACTATAGGCAAGATATTCAATCACATCGTCGGGCATATTAAGTCCGTCTTTGTGAAGCTTTTTGTTGATAATGGCAATGCGGGTTTCGATATCGGGAACCTGCAAATCGGCAGCCAAACCCCATTTAAAGCGCGACA
This sequence comes from Acetofilamentum sp., assembly GCA_020720525.1. Classification (GTDB taxonomy): domain Bacteria; phylum Bacteroidota; class Bacteroidia; order Bacteroidales; family DTU049; genus GWF2-43-63. Next base: position 3,394 of record DYON01000146.1, on the reverse strand, counting down.
ACAAGCGTGGTTCAATCTCGTCGAGTTCCACTGGTGGCTTGTCGGATGTGAGAATAATCTGATTTCCTTTTTGATGCAGGGTGTTGAAAATCTGAAAAAACACATCTTGGGTTTTTGGTTTTTTTGCCAAACTATGAATATCGTCCATTATGAGCACATCAATCATTTGATAGAAATGCACAAAATCGTTGGTGGAGCCATCTTTAACGGCATCGATAAACTGGTTGAGAAACTCAGGAGTTTGCACATACAACACCGTTTTGTCGGGAAAATTCTTTTTCACTTCAATTCCGATAGCATGCGAAAGATGGGTTTTGCCCAAACCAGCTGCACTGTAAACGAAAAGTGGATTAAATGAAGTTTTGCCTGGATTTTTGGCAATTGCCAAACCAGCCGAACGCGCCAAACGATTGCAGTCGCCCTCGATAAAATTGTCGAAATTCAGACTTTCTACCAGTTGCGAATTGACCTTGATTTTTTTAAGTCCAGGAATTATAAATGGATTGGGAATTTCTTTCGACGTTCCCCTGTTGATGTCGAAGGGAATATCGACCGAAGGGTTTTTGAGAATTTCACGATCGGTTGAAGGATAGTTTACCGAAATGGTATTGCCCGATTGTGATACATCGACTAAAATATTGTATTCTAATTTTCCGTCTTGACCCAATTCTTTGCGAATTGTTTTCTTCAATAGGTCGATGTAATGCTCTTCAATCCATTCATAGAAAAAGGAACTGGGAACCTGAATGGTAAGCACGTTACTATCAAGCTTCAAAGGCTTAATAGGGGCGAACCACGTAGAAAAACTGTGGTCGTCAATATTGTCTTTGATCACTTTTAGACAATTGTTCCAAATATTTTTAATTTCTTTTGCCATTCAAATTGTTAAAATCGAATATGTCGATTAGTTCCATAGTTTTTAGAAATCAAGTAATTAACAACGGTGTGAAGAACAATTAGTAACACTTAGTGTTTTGGTACGATTTCAGTTGGCAAAGGTGAATAAAAAAAGTTAAAAAAAAATTTTTTTTATCCTTGTATTTTAAATATTTTATTTGTATGCGCATCGACAAAAATCATTTTTCCAGCATGAGAAAAGTAACAATCGATTCTGCTGAGCCGAACTCCAGCCGATGCATTTTGGGTAATGATTACTTCTTCGTTGTCGGAATTATAAACAGTTATGGGGTTTGAAAGAAGTGTATGGCTATGCCCTCCTAAAATCAAATCGATATTTTTACTCTGTTTTGCAAGCTCATAGTCGCCAATATAGTCACCATCGGTTTTATAGCCAAGATGCGACAAACAAATAACGATAGAACATTTTTTTTCTTTTTTAAGAAAATAGGCCATTTCGGCGGCAGTTGCAACAGGTTCGCGGTATTCGGTATCGCCAAATGGGATCTTACCTATGAGTCCGTATGGTTTAACGCCTAATGCAAAAACCCCAACTTTGATTTTCCCAATGGTGAAAATTTTGTACTTCAAAATTGCTTTCGACAGAACAGGGTGATTGAATATGTAATTTGAAGAAATAAAAGGGAAAGTAGCAAATTGCATAGCGCTTGCAAGACCATCGAGCCCTTTATCGAATTCGTGATTGCCAATGCAGGCAGCCGAATAATCCATTTCGGACATCAATTTCATTTCGACCTCGCCACCATACATATTATAATAAGGTGTACCTTGAAAAATATCGCCCGAGTCGAAAAGCAGCACTGGGTGTCCTTCTTCACGAATTTTCCTAATTACAGAACCCCGTGCAGCATATCCACCTTGCCCTGGAAAACGATGATGATTTGCGGGCAATGGTTCTATTTGACTATGCGAATCGTTGGTATGCAAAACAACTAATCGATTGATTTTATCGGATTGTCCAGCACGCAAAAGAGGCGGGGTAGCCAACACAGCTCCAGCCGAAAAAATTGTTTTTAAAAAATCGCGTCTGCTACTCATATCGAATCCTCCCATCAAGAACTGGATTTATAGTTTTTCCCTTAGCTGTTATATTTTTGATATTCTCAATGAAAATATTGCGAATTAGTAAACCAGTTTTAATGTATCGAAAATTTACGCTCAAAAAGTCGAGTCCATCTCCACCATTGGACAAATAGTCGCTTGTAGCGAGAAAATAGTGCTTATTTGGGTCGAAAGCTTCGGTGCCAAAACTTGCTTTTGCCAAATTGGTAGCATTAAGAACCAATCGAACGCCAGCCACGGGCATTCCGCCCATTCCAGCAATTTTGCCGAGCAGTCTTTTCATTTCGGCACCACCGAGTTCTATCAACACCAACTCATTGTCGAAAGGCATCAGCCTAAAAATGTCGCTGATGGTAATATTGCCAACTGGCAACGATGTTCGTAACCCTCCATTGTTGAGAAGAACCATTACAGGCAATCCATTTAATGAATCGCCAAAGCTACTGTAAACCGTTTCGAGAATCATATCGCTGCAAAAATTGCCCAACAAACTCTCGGGAGTTCCTTTCTCGAGCGCCTTCGACGAAACGCCAATAACGATATTCATACTCGAATCGATTTGTAATCGATAGGGTTCTATCATTGCCAGCACGGTAGAATCGACTCCCAAAGAATCGTCAACCATGAGCGACACTGCTTTACCCGAATCGTAAGAAGCAGTTTTGCATGCTGGCAAAAAGCCCAAAGCAAGACATAGCAATGCAATGAACAAAAAAGACTGGTATTTCAAATTGTTTTTCATGCGTTACTTCAAAAGTAGTACAATTTATGAAATGAACTTCTATTTAGATGAAAATTATTACTCCAAAATTATTTAACACTATTTCTTTGAAAATTTAACATTTGAAAAAAAACATGTTTTGACCTAATTTTTCTACTTTTCATAGAAAATATCGAACTGAATCAAGCAAAATCATACTAAAAACATATAGCTATTCAAAATTACATCGTATATCATATAATAGCTATGATGAAATTAGAATTTTTTCAAACTAAAGACTTAACAAGAATATTTCACATATAAGTTTATTGCATGACTTCGGGAGAAACTATTGTTTTTTGACTTTTCATGTTGTATATTTGTAACGATTTTGTAAAAACACCGTACAAAAACTTGTAAAATCAATCTTATGAAGTATTTTCTATTTTTAGTTCCATTGATGTTTTTTTGGGCATCGGTTTCGGGTGAAAATGGCAAGTCGGATGTTTTTGAAGGAACATCGGACAGCGATAAGATAAAAACTGAAAACCCAGAAAACGTAAAATCGAAAAACGTTTTTATTCTTTTTAAAGACAAAATGGTTTCATTTCCGCTGGGTTACTCGGTGAATAGCCAAGTATTATATGGAGCTCGCTATTCACTTACAAGTGAAAAAATGAGTGCTGGCGATTTACAAAACGTAGAGTTTTTTGT
>DYON01000499.1 GCA_020720525.1 Acetofilamentum sp. | reverse complement strand
CAAAAAGCTTTTTCGACCGTTTTAAACTGTAATAAGAAGTTATTTAGTTTGCAGTTAGCAATTAAATGAAAGAATAAATCAAAAACTACTGCAAACTTCAAACTAAAAAAAAATGAAGTCATTCGCCAGCGATAATTATTCGGGCATTCATCCTGCCGTACTCAAAGCCATACAAAACGCCAACGAGGCGCACGAAATTTCGTACGGCGACGACTATTATACAGCTAAAACACAGGAAATTTTCGAATCAATTTTCGGAAAAGTTCAGGTGCTTTTTGTATTTAACGGCACAGGTGCCAATGTAATCAGTCTGAAATGCTGTACGTTGCCTTTTCAGGCAGTGGTTTGTGCCGAAACAGCGCATATAAATGCCGACGAATGTGGCGCGCCCACTCAAAGCATTGGAGCGTCGCTCATCACCATTCCAACTACTGATGGCAAACTCACACCCGAATTGATAAAACCTTTTTTAAGCCGCATTGGCAATGTACACAATACACAACCCAAGGTAATTTCGATAAGTCAGAGTACCGAATTGGGAACGGTTTATTCCGTTGAGGAATTAACTGTACTTTGCATCTTTGCTCACCAAAACCAACTATACGTACATCTCGATGGAGCGCGCATTTCGAATGCTATTGCAGCATTGGGAGTAAGTGCCAAAGCTGCTACAGCAGATTGTGGCATAGACATTATGAGCTTTGGAGGTACAAAAAACGGACTAATGATAGGCGAAGCGGTTTTGATTTTTAACGAAGAACTTAAAAAACACGCTACTTTTTATCAAAAACAAAGTGCGCAACTATTCTCGAAAAACCGATTTATAGCTGCGCAATTCAGTGCTTTACTAACAGATAATTTGTGGCTTGATATGGCACAACATGCAAACAATATGGCTGCACTTTTAGCTGCGGAGGTATCAAAAATTCAGGGAGTTACCATTACCCGAAAAACTGATGCCAATGCTGTGTTTGCCATAATCCCGCCACATGCCGTAGCGCCTTTGCAGAAAAAATACCGCTTTTATGTTTGGAACGAAACTACCGGCGAATTGCGTTGGATGTGTTCGTTTGATACAACCGAAACTGAAGTTCGGGACTTTGCCGCTTATCTCAGCGGATTATGCAGTTAAAAAAAAATTATCGCTGAAACTTCACATAGCGCGGCACAGTAGGTACATAGTCGTCGTTATCCCAAAGCGAACTGGTAATCATTAAGTCGGCATTGTGCAACGCCCACTCCACCATATCGGCTTTGC
>DYON01000498.1 GCA_020720525.1 Acetofilamentum sp. | reverse complement strand
GCAAACCGTTGGCACGCCCCTTGCAAAATAAAGTAAAGGAAAACAGAACGCATGAGAAAAATCATTGTCGCAATTTTCATCGTAATATCTTTTCTTCTTTCGTCATGCGATACAAATGGCGGAACTGTTGACTTAACTGTAAATGAGACAAACGCCGAAGTTACAGAAGTTACTGACGAAATAATCCACATGAATAATTGTGGTGGAAAAGCAGAAACCGAACAAGTTGCGGAAAAGTCAAAAACTATTCACATCGAAGGTGGCGGTAATCTTGGAGTTGACGCCGCATTAGTTAATGGCGAAGTTTCAGCAAAATATGGTGAAGTTAATGGCGTATCAAAAAGCATCAAATTGGTTGCGCCACTTGGAACTAACATGGAGTTCACTATCAGGTGGACAGAAAAAACTTGGATTGGTTTTGTTACATCACAAAGTCAAGCCAGTCAGGCAAACTATAAAGTTAGTGTTCCTATATCTGTTGAGTTAGTAAGTAATCAAGATTTAGGATGTTCTCAAAATTCTGATATTGTTCCAGTCAATACACTGCCAGCCGTTGCAACTGATATTCCGATTGTTCCCACACCGCAACAAGTTTTACCCACAAGTATTTCTAAAGTTTCAATTCAAGGTAACGTATTGCAAAATGGCACTTTTGAAAACATCGGCGGCGATGGATTACCTACTGGATGGGAATATGTCCAAAGGCACAAAGCAGGGCTTGATACAACATCTATAGTTGGATATGAAGGAAAAGCGTTTTGCTCTCGCCAGAATTTAGCAGAAAGCGAATCGAAAGGATGGGTTGGATTCGGACAAGATATACCAGTTCAGGCAGGGCAAAATTATGGCTTTGGTGGATGGGTCTATTTACAAAATGCAATCGCATTTCACGTTCATATCGAATGGTATGATTCAAATGGGCAATTTCTTGGCTGGGACCAATTCACGCAAGCATATGGTTATCCACCAAATGGCGAAACCACAAATGGCTGGATTTATATTCAAGGGTCTAAAGTTGTTCCGTCAAATGCAACAAAATTAAAGTTAGGTCTTTGGCACGGAGTAGTAAACGATACAGTAAACGCCCCAGGGAGTTTTTTCTGTGCTGACAATTTAGAATTAGGTCTGCTAAAATAAAAGGTGTTTTATAGCAAAAAGCGTGCCAACAAAGCGTGCACCTGACGTGTGGGATTCTGCGCAATCTATAGGCATTTTCCACGCTTCGAGTTTTTCCTGCTCCCAAGCATTGTCCACGCCCGCCCACACGCAGGT
>DYON01000497.1 GCA_020720525.1 Acetofilamentum sp. | reverse complement strand
AAACCTATCACCTACCATATGTTGATCACGCCGGAAGCAAAGGGATAAGCCTTTAGCATTTATTTTATTGGCCGATTTTGTATTTTCGCCGGCTGTATTATTACACATATCTTCAATATTATGCTGATTAATGTAAAGCTCGCCACTATTGCTGAATAAAACTCCCAAGGCGTCGCGAGCATGCTCGAATGAAAAACCAAGCTGCTGCAACGCCTCATCACCATAATCTATCATAGCAAATAGCGCCTGTCTTTCTTGTTTTTTTGTGTATTTTTTTCTTGGTGTCAGCATTTTTCCTTTCCGCCGCAGCTATCTCAATATTTTTGTTATTTTTTTCGCTTTTTTCCTCTATTTTTGCCATTTCAATATTTTTTTTAATTTCCGCGTTTTTTTCCTCTGCATCAGTCAACTTCACTGAGGTCTTTGCCAATGCCCGCTGCAAATCTCGAACAGCCTTCATGTGAGTGTAAAAACCGACAACCGTTTGAATGGCTTCGGCAGAAATGGAGCCAAGCCTTTTGTTGTTATCAATAAATATATTGAAATAATTCTCAATTCTGACATCGCGATCAAATACAATCAGGACGTCAGAAACATCTAAGTCTGAAATGTAATACTCTTCTTCTGAATCCTCATTTTTCAGATCGCTTGTTTCTGAATCATTTGCGACTGAATCTTTTGATCTGCCGCTTGAGTTTGATAGCGCTCGATGCGCAATTCCTTGTGGTAGCTCGACCCTCTTCGGAATTTTTTTGCCGGCAATTTTTGTGCAAATGGCTGTGGCTGCGCGTTCTATCATGCCATTGCTGTGTATGATTTTGGTAACAGCACAAATTTCCCCGGCAATTAAATTCACGATTGAACAGCGCTCTTCGGAGCAACGGACCAGATAGCTTATTATGGCGGTAATCGCGGCAACTAGTATTGAAATCCACGCAGCAATCGCCGACAAGAACTCATTGTTCAGGTTTTTGTCCCCGTCGGCTTGAGGGACGTACAAACCAAGCAATTTGCACAGATAGCAATCCGAACCAAGGCGGCAAGATGAAAACAATAGTGTAGCCGCTAGCGTTAGAATAAAAAGAACCACGCTAGTAACAAAAATAACCCTCAGGTCAAGAGAATCCCTAGAATAAACAAAGAACTCCGGATGTCGAAAAGGTAGGCGTCTGACAATCCATCGTATGAGAGCCATGATCGCCATCCCATAACTCTAGTACACTGATGCAAACGAAAGATTCAGGTGAAGCTTGGCTTTCGTTTGCAATAATCAG
>DYON01000145.1 GCA_020720525.1 Acetofilamentum sp. | reverse complement strand
AATAATTCGTGGTTATCTCAAATTGAAAAATATATCCAATCAATTCGTGATATTTAAGATTCTGCTTGCAAAATCGCAAATACGTTTGCTGTAATTGCAAAGGTATTTTGGTTTTCAATTCGTTAATTCGTGGTTCTTGGATTGCGTTTTTCTACTCAATTGAAGTTGGAATAGAGTTTATTTGAGACAAATGGAAATAAATGATTTGGGCTATTGCAACCTCTTTAACACCACAAGCTCTTGATTGATTGTATCGGAAAAGGCGCTAAAATTTTTCATGTAGCTTTTATTCGGGAAGGGCTTCCAAAAAAAGAGGTACTCAATCTCAAATTGTTCAAGTTGAGCTTCGGCAATGGAATCATTTATAGGAAGCACATCGCCGTAGCATTGGTAATTGTTTAAAAATGAAATATTCATGCACCCTACCAAATCGCCAACTGTTGCAATGCGCGAACCAATGGGAATAACGGGAATTTCTTTGGAGATACTGCTATACTTCAAATCGGCGAAAATGTGCTTTTCAAGATCGTAATACAGACCTTTGATAAACAAAACTACAAACAGCAGGCCTGTTATCATTTTAACCCACTTATTTGGTTTGAAATAATCGAAAAACTCATTAAAAATAAAAATAGTTGCAAAAATCAATAAATACGCAAGCAACCAAACATATCGAATTTCGACCAAAACAAGTAAATATCCACTAATTATTGACACTCCCATAATGAATATTCGACTTAGTTCATGCTCAATGAGCCGTTTTTTTCTTTGAACCAAAATAAGTCCAGAAAGGAATATAATGATAGCGGACAAAACGGAAAAATGTTTCAAAAACCCCCATACTCTCATCGTATTCCCTCGAATAAGATTGAGCTGAAAACTCATATTTTCTTCCGACTCAAAGGCACTCCAGTCGTCTAGTTGTATAGAGCTAACATCTTCCCAAGCCGACGTAGCAATACGGTTGGGTGGTGCAATAAGTCCCATATACGACATAGGATGCCTGCAGCCTTCTTCTTTCGATATACTATGATTGTACTTGGCAGATGTACCAAATGTAAAATATCCGTAGCTCATACTAAGAATGCCAACCCATATTCCAACTCCGAGTAGAAACACAAAAACACTTATCAAATAAGTTCTTAAAATACGTAAACCTGCCTTCCTTTCAGAAATAAAAATCCTTTGCAATGTTAGCAGTGTAAAAACTAACATAAAAAACGGCAAACCATAGGCTTTGGAGTAATACAAAAGCACCCCAATTGCTCCAACAACCATTGCATATCGATTATTGCTTTCCCATCTATACGTTTTATAAAAAAGAATGAGTGAAAAGAGAACGATTAAGGTGTCGGCAGAAAAGAAAATCGAAGAATATGTTACAGTAAAGGCTGTTGCGCTTACCATTGCTCCAATATAAATGGATTTATATTTTGCATATAGTCGTACTATTTTTTCGAAAAAATACATAATAAAAAGTCCGATAATGACCATTACAATACGAGCAGCAATTAATATTGGAATTTTGAGCCACAAAAAAGGAACCAGCAGCCACGACACCAAAGGACTCCAGTAAGCGTTTACTGCATCGGCAAAGTTGAATTGTGCATATTTTTGAGCAATGCCATAGTAAGAAATCGAATCGGGGCTAAGCTCATATTGCGAAAACACAATAGAACCAAAACCCATAACTAAATAAGCTATGAGGAAAAATTGGCGAATGCGATAATATTCATTTTTTTTGGCCAACATATTTACGCCAAAGATAATGGATTTTGCTAAAAAATTGCTTGGATTGTTGCTGAATTCATTCATTTTAGGTTAGAAAGAAAAGCCAGCATCAATCGATTCAATCGTCGCACACCGAATATTTTCGATTTTTTTCTATATTTGTTCACCAAAATAAATCATTTTGAGCCAAAAGTTGCATTTGCGGAGTATTTATTGGATAGCGTTGGCTATGCTGATGATGCTCAATTGGTGTAGCAATGCCAAAGGTCAAACCTCAGTTTTTGGCGATAGTCTTATTGAACAAGCTGCCATTGAGCGCAAACTTGGTTCGTACGACAAAGCGTTGCAATACGATTTGGGAGCACTATCGATGGCCGAGTGCCAGCTGGATAAAAGGCTCGAAGCCAAGGCGTATAACGGAATTGCAACCGATTATTATAGAATTGGCAATTTAACCAAAGCGCGTTTGCATTATCAGAAAGCACTCAATCTGTATCTGAGTTTGCCAGATACCCTTAATATTGCCGATCAATACTACAAAATTGGAATGATTGACGTTGACGAGGGCTCTATGACCAAAGCAGATATGAATTTCGAAAAAGCTGTTTCTATTTTTCTTGAAAAAAACTATTATCCAGGGCTCGCCGATGTTTATAATGGATATGCTTCCATGTTTTATGTTGCGCAGAATTTCGATTCGGTGGCCTTTTATGCCGAAAAATCGCTTTTGTATTATCAAATGGCTGGCAATAGCGATGCCGAATCGTTTATGCTCATCAATCTGGGAGCGCTTTTCAATGCGCAGGGCAATCACCAGAAAGCTTTGGAGTTTGTTCAAAATGGCATTTCGGTGGCCGACAGCAACGGGCTCATCAATCAGCTGCGCCAAGGGTACCGAAATCTGAGCGAGACTTATGCAATGCTTGGCGATTGGCAAAATGCGTATCGAAATCAACTCGAATACATTCGCTACAAAGACTCCATTTTCAATCAGCAAAAAGAACAAGCGCTAATGGAGGTCGAAACTCGCTATCAAACAGCCGAAAAGGAACGAAAAATTCAGGAGCAAAAAGTAGATTTACTTTCGAAGGAACAAAAACTCAACACGTTTCGCAACTCTCGCAATATTTTGCTTCTGCTACTTTTGGTGCTGATTGTTGCAGCTATTTTCTTCGTGTATCGGTACAGAGCGCGAAAAAAAATCAATTTGCTGCTCGACGATAAAAACAAACAACTCGAAGATATCAACGCGTATAAAGATAAGTTGTTTGCGATTATTTCGCACGATTTGCGCTCGCCCATTTCCTCGTTTAGCCGCATCACATCTTCGTTGTCGATGGCTATCGATCATTTGAAACCCGAAGAAATAAAGCGCTATCTGATTGAAATAGACAAAACAGCTTCCAATTTGCATTTGATGTTGCGTGGTTTGCTTCAATGGTCGCTTAGTCAGCAAGGAGGAATGAATTTGAATTTAGAAAAATGCGATGTTGCTGAATGTATCAACAATGCTTTGGACGATTGCCGTAGCACCGCATCGGAAAAGCAAATTGAGATATTGTTTCATACCAATTCAGGCGTTTTTGTTATTGCCGATACCAATTTGTTGCATATTGTTCTTCGCAACTTAATGTCGAATGCACTTAAGTTTACCCTAGAAAATTTGACCATTAGTATTGAAGTAAATGCACAGCAAAATTCGGTTTACATCGATATAACCGACCAAGGGCCTGGTGTTCCCGACAATGTAAAATCGGGATTGTTTCAGCGAATAGCCTCGGATGCTGTTGGAAACTCGGCAAAAGGCACTGGTTTCGGTCTATTTATTTCGTCGGAGTTGATGCTGAAAATGAATGGCGAAATTTCGCTACTCGAAAGTTCCGAAAAGGGAAGTACATTCCGATTATCGTTACCTTTGCATAAAGACTCCTGAAATGAAAATCAGAATTGCCATAGCCGACGATCATGCCATTGTGCGCGATGGAATTAGGGCTATGTGTTTGGCTGTTGCCGATTTTGAATGCGTTTTCGAAGCTTCTTCTGCTGAGGAGTTTTTGAAATTGTTGCCCAAAAATCCAGTCGATATTGCTGTTATCGATGTACAAATGCCCGGTTTAAGCGGAATTGAGTTGGCCGAAAGCATCCGTGAGCAAAGGGCAGAAGTGAGTGTGCTTATTTTTTCGGGCTATATGGACGAGAAAACGGTGCTCGATGCCATCGCAAAGGGAGTGATGGGCTATGTGTCGAAAGATGCAACTTTGCATGAACTAAAACAAGCCTTGCTTTCGGTGGCTGCAGGCGAGCAGTTTTATAGCTTGAGTGTTGGCGAAATTCTATACAAAAGCTACATTCGCAAACAGCTAAAAGGGGAAGAAAACGAGAAAACCAACAACTTGCTCAGCGATCGCGAAGAGGAGGTTCTAAAGGGCTTTGCCGAAGGAATGAGCTACAAAGAAATTGCCGAAAAACTTTTCATCAGTCCGCGAACGGTAGAAACCCACAAAGAAAATATCATGAAAAAACTGGGGTTGAATTCGCTTGCCGATATAATCAAATATGCCATTCGCGAAGGAATTATTGAATTGTAGGTTTGATGTGGGCTAATTGAGATTGATTACTCCTTCACAAACTTCCCACGCAAAATATTTTCGCCGCACGCTTCAATGAAATAGATGCCGGGTGGAAGGTTGCTGATATTTAATTGAACAACATTTACCTCCGTTGTAATCCTGAGCCCTGCGTTGCGCTGGATAAACTCCGCCGAAGGATAGACAATTGATCCCAATGCATCAAAAACAAACAAATCGTATTCAACATTATCAGGCAGCACACAATTGATGATATCATTGGCCGGATTGGGATATACCGCCAGCAAACCCGTTTCGGTAGCATATTCGTTAATGCCAGTGGTGATGCAAATTTCGGTACTTTCGCAAGTGCGCGCCCAAGTGCTATCTAAACCAAATACACGGTAGCAATAATTGTGGTATTTAGGAACGGTATCGAAAAATTCTTTGGTTGTAAGCATGCGTGGCGTTAGTTCCCAAAAATACCATTGCCCGTCTTTAGAGCCCTGTACATGATGCCAAATATTGGTTGTGTCATCGTCTTGCCAAGTAAGGTGCACAATGCTGCTGTCGGCATTGTAGGGCAATTCTTCGCGCCACAAACCATAGGGCAAGCCGGGCTTACCACAGCCATTGCTGTCGGTTTTTAGAACCCAGGCGTATGGTAGCCAATCTTGCGAAACAGAGGAAATTGGAAAAAACTGACCAGTTAATAATATATCACCATTCGGATAAATCTCCATATTCTGAGAAACAATGTCTTGATCCGCCCAGTCTTTATTTCTGTTGTAGCGCCCGTCTTGTTTTCTAAAAAGCCTCATCCAAAGGCTATCTCCAATTTCGGTGATTTTCATAATGAAAACATCCTCAATGGAATAGCTAGGTGCCGAATACAGAGAGTCTTCGCTATAAAACCAATCCCAACCCGTACCACCGCATGCTATGTAACCACCCGAAACTTCTTTTATTGACATTACTCGCTGAACAAAATTGGGGACAAAATACTTTTTTGTCCAGATGGCATTTCCCAAAGTATCGTATTCACCAATAAAACAATATCCATAGCCAGATTCTCCAAACAATGACCCGTCGTTTGGCCAATAATAGTCATCAGCTGATCCCCCGATCATTAATGTTCCTTGGCTTGTAGGGTTAATTGAAAACAAAAATCCGCCATAAAAACCAGGGCTTATTGTCTTATTCATAACAATCTGACCATCTTCAGTAATGCAAATGAGAGCACCTCGATTGAATGCATAGGATGTTGAGTAACTATGTGCTGTAACAATATAAATTTTATTATTAATAGAACAAATTGAACTTCCTGTTGAATAACAGCTATTGTATTTGATTACGGTGTCCCAAATCCTGTTTCCCATTTCATCAGTTTTCATTACAAATAGGTTGTAAGGAAAGTTAGAATTGGTAGCTAACGAATCTGTTGATCCAACAATCATTAATCCAGAGTCGGATGTCTCAATTATTTGCGAAAAAAAGTATCTATAATTGCCTCCATAGGTTCGAATAAATGTTGGGTTCCCTGAATAATCTGTCTTCACAAAAAACCCTTTTCCAATGCTATCAAAGGTATCACCACAAAACACAAATTGACTATCGGCTGTTACTAAAAGCTTGCTCCTGATAATGTTTCCTGCAGAACTTGCACTATAATTTTGTTTCCATAAAAGATTATTTGAATTATCATAGCGAGCAATACTGCTGCCCCAAACCCATTGGTTTGTGTCATTTAGCGACGAATAAAGTAGAAAATAGCCACTAGAATCGTAGTGAAGTCCATACCCATTTGATTGAACGGTATCAAGCTCTGGGCATAAACGGTAAAAATAATCTGATTGCGCAGAAATTTTCTGCGCAATCAGTGTTAAAAACAAAGCAAATACAATGCTTTTGTTTTTCATTAATGAAGAATTACCATTTTATCAACAGCTAGATATTGTCCACAACTTTCTACTAACAAATAAAAATTTCTCATGTTATTTTTTCACAAATATACAATTTTTTCGACAAAAAGTCAACATGCACACAGAAAATACTCACCTGAAATTGCAAATACAATAGCCCTGTGGGTTTTTAGAGGCCGCCTCAAAACAACAAAATGCGTTACAACATTCCAGCGTTCCAGTGGTTTATTTAGATTTCTTGTTTAAAAACCGCTGGAACATGGAAGCATCGTAACAAGCACAAACACAACAATTTCATGTCATAGTCCGAATCATATTGCCAATGGAGCACAAGGACGGTGAAATGTTCTGCTTGTGCCTAAGCGCGACTTTTGAAACCCCCTCTCTACATTTGCCACACCTTAAATCAGATGTTGCAGTGCAACGTCTCTACAACTTTCAACTTGATGAACTTTAAAATCTTTCTACTTACACCCG
>DYON01000496.1 GCA_020720525.1 Acetofilamentum sp. | reverse complement strand
TTTGCCGAACTTGGCTATGGCATCAGTTACCTCACTTTAGGAGTAGGATTCAAGCTTTAATAAAACTTCAAACTTTTTGAAATGAAAAAATCAGCTTTGTTTCTCTTCGCAATCTTGCTTTTTGGAGCATTGATAGCACAAAATGTAGTTCGAACCGAATTGCTCAATTTGGCAAAGGACGAATACCCAGTGTTTTCGGAAAGCAACCTAGCAATGAACTGTGGTTCAACTGGACTTTGTGTGCTTGTTGAAGCAAGCGATTCAAAATACTATGTTTATAATAATGGTATCAAATCGGGTCCTTTCAATACTGCCGACGAAGCAATGAAAGTTTGCAAATATAGCGAACAAAGCACCCAAATGCATCTTTCGGAGAATTACTACGTTGGCGCATTTGAACCTGTTTATAGTGGCGAGGCTGCAAAAATTGTTTTCAATGGAATTTCGTACGGTCCTTACACCTATGTGGCAGCAGCCAACGCCTCACCCGACAAAAAGCATTTTATGGCTGTTGCTAAAAAAGGCGATAATATGGTTTGTGTTAGCGATTTAATGCCCGAAACCATTATTCAGGGTCAACCCCAAGCTTTCCATTGGAATGCATCGAATAGCATTGGAATGGTCGTTCTTAAAACTGGCTTCGATATGAGGTCGCTCGATACACTCGATTTAAGCTCAATGAGCGAAGACGAAAAACTTGCCTATATGTTGAAATTGGGAGAAGAAATCGAAAACACCAAAGAAGAACTCTTCGTGCTTCTTACCGATGACAAAATATATGGCCCATTCGATTCGGGCAGTTTTGGAAGCACAAATCCCGCATTCCTGTTATCGTCTCCAAACCATTGGATAATAAAAATAGGAACAAAATTATACATAGATGGTACGTTGGTGAAAGATTTTGCCGACAACTATTTCAATCTGAGCGATGTGTATTTTTCGCCCGATGCAAAAAAATATGCTGTTTTATTTTACGATAAAATTGTGTTCTCGGATGGCTCAGAATATATGTATCCTATCTTGGTGAATCAGTGCAACAAAAATTCAAATTTAATTGAGTGGCTTTGTTTCGAAAACGAAAGCAAAATTGTGTATTACTCGCGAACTTGGTAACAAAACCAATGTTTAGGCTCAATATTTCTGCATTTTTGCTTTTACTGCTTACATCATTTGCAGCCAATTCGCAGACAACCGACTACAGCAAAGAGTTTCCAGTGTCATATACTGTTGCAATACAATACACAGCTCGCCACCAAGGAACAAGCGAAAACATGCGAAACA
>DYON01000495.1 GCA_020720525.1 Acetofilamentum sp. | reverse complement strand
TTCTACACCTCAAGCATTGTCCACACCCACCCACACGCGGGTAACGCAAACCGTTCGGCGGCTGTCGCCAAAAAGTTACGCCTGTTTTGAAGGAATAAACTAATGGGTTCAATTGGCAATAAATTCAAAGAGAATTTCACAGGCAAAAAAATAACCATTGATAGTTTGCTGTCACTAATTGAGAAAAACGGTGGCGCAAAAGGCTTAGATTTGTCTGGCAAAGATTTGTCAGGCTTGATACTTACTCCCAAAGCATTAACTCAAATCCGAAAAAAGAGAAAACTAAAAAAGCAACCTGTTTGGCAAATGAAAAATGGTGGAATAAATCTTGATGGTATTAATCTTTCATGGGCAGTTTTGACACGAACGGACTTAAGTGATTCTTCATTACGAAATGCCGATTTACGTGGAGCAAAGTTAGAGCACGTTGATTTTATTGACGCTGACCTAAGCAATGCTTTTCTTTGGGACGCAAATCTCGATTCTGCTGTTCTTGATGGCGCAACATTACAAGGTGCAAATATTTTTGGCGCAAGATTTGTAGATTCGACAATTTGCAAAGAAAATATTGGTGATAGTGTCATCCAAGAATCACCAGAATATTCATTGAGAGATGAAATGAGAATGGCGCCTGAAAGAAATCGATTCTGGCAAGCCAGCAAAATATACAGGCATCTCAAAGCCACGTTTGATGGAAATGGATTGTACGAGAACGCAAGTTGGGCTTATCGCAGAGCCAGAAAAATGGAAAAGCACTTGGCAATATACCATATGACTGAAGCATGGAAAACAAAGCAATGGGGTAAAGCAGCGACGAACTTTAGAAAGATTGTTTCTGACTCTTTCGTAGAAATTTTGTCAGATTATGGCGAAAGTCCTAGACATGTTCTCTTTTCAATTATCTTTCTTTGGGTTGGGTTTGCAGTCATGTATGGACTTCTGTCAGGTGTTATTGATTCCAGCATTGCAGTAGTTACTCATAACCCAATAGACTTACTGGCTTTTAGTCTTGGAACTATGACAACAGTTGACGCCGTTGGACTTTCAGCAAACAATATTTTGGTAATGCGATTTCTTATGCCACTTGAAACACTATTTGGTATTGCCCTTACTGGATTATTCGGTTATGTTTTGGGCAACCGAATAAACCGTATTTGAAAAGCAATGGAGTCTTACGGTCAAGAGCCGCCGAACAAAGCGTGCACCTGACGCTGGGGATTCTGCGCAAATCTCAAGCAGTTTTCTACGCCTTAGCATTTTTCTGGCTGGACGGCTTCGCCGT
>DYON01000144.1 GCA_020720525.1 Acetofilamentum sp. | reverse complement strand
AATCCATAACACCAAAACGGGCACCATCCCCAACCCAAACCCGAGATACAATTCGAATTTGGAGTGAGCATTGCTTGCTAAGCGAGCCGATCCAACAAGCCCAACAAAAACGGCTACAATGGGTAATAGTATTAGATTAAAACTTTGAAAAGCCAAAACATACCAAGCTAATGTGAACAGCATAATGCTCCAGCCAAACACATGCAAGCTGAATTTTTGGAATAGGGAAATTGAAAGTGCTAGTACCGAGCCAAATAGTATAATGGTAATAAAATCGGTATAATAGGGCGGGAGTTCGAATCCGGCAAGAATTTTTCGACAAAAAAACGATGACAATCCAACTACTGTAATAGCAAATAATCGTTCAAGTTTGCTCTTCATTTCGAACGATTCAATAATGCTTAGATAACGCGACAAGGTGAAAATGGCAGCGGGAATCATTAATGTGAAAATGGCAACAGAGAGAAAAATAATCCGAAAAGCTTCGGGTCGAAGAAGGTTGTTGATGTAGTAATCGCCTGAAAACAAAAGCAAGACAAACAAGGTGGGTAGAACAATTGGATGTAATACCCATGAAATAATAACAGGGATTGATTTTGAATTTATTCGCATGAAAAGCATTTTCTGGAATGGCGATGAAAGTATTGTAGTGTAAAATTACAATTTTTTCGTTGAATCAAATTTTTACGATAAATACTTAGCAGCAATTGGCAACCTTCGTCCCATTCCAAAAGCTTTGGTCGAAACCCTCAGCGCTGGTGGCGACTGATAGCGCTTGTATTCGTTGGTGTTCACCATTTTGAGAATTCGTGCCACAAGGTCTTTGTCAAAGCCCTTTGAAATCAGGTCTGCAGGGCTTTGTGTCTCTTCGATGTATAAGCGCAAAATCTCATCGAGGATATTATAATCGGGCAACGAATCGCTGTCTTTTTGATTGGGTCTTAGTTCGGCCGAAGGCGCTTTGGTGATGATGTTTTTCGGAATTATTTCCTGCTTGCGGTTGATGAAATGCGTGAGTTCATACACCTGTGTTTTGTATAAGTCGCCGATGACACTGAGTCCGCCGCACATGTCGCCATAAAGCGTTCCGTAGCCCACTGCCGCTTCGCTTTTGTTGGAAGTGTTGAGCAAAATATGTCCAAATTTATTGGAATACGCCATCAAAATGACGGCTCGCAACCGCGCTTGTATGTTTTCTTCGGCAATATTGAAAGGCAGCCCCTCGAACATGGGCTTCATGGTAGCTTCGACCGCGGCATACGATTTTTCTATCGGCACAATTTCGTGCACCATGCCCAAATTTTTAGCCAATTGCAATGCGTCGTCGATCGAATGTTGCGAACTGAATTGCGAAGGCAACAACAGCCCAGAAACATTTTCTGCGCCAAGTGCTTCGCATGCCAGAACGGCTACCACGGCACTGTCGATGCCCCCCGAAAGACCAAGAACTGCTTTTTCAAAACCGAGCTTAGTGAAATATTCGCGAATGCCAAACACCAGCGCATCATGAATCAGCGAAATATTGTTTTCGGGCTCTGTTGGCGATTCCTCGAAGGTTGCTTCAGTATCGAACACATAAAAATCTTCCTCAAACGAAGCCAACACTTTGAAGCGCCCATCGGGCATCACAATCATGGAGCGCCCATCGAAAACAAGTTCTGTTTGTGCACCGGTCATGTTGACGTAAACTACCGGAATGCCATATTTTTTTGCGTGATAGCGCATGACTTCGAGCCGCTTTTCGAACTGTTGGCTACTGAAAGGCGAAGCTGCGATATTGATGATGATGTCGGGATTTTGTTTGGCCAGTTCCTGCATAGGATCCGAAACATACAAGTATTTGCCCTCGATGTTCCACAAGTCTTCGCAAATGGTAATGGCCAGTTTTTTCCCAGACAATTCTACAACTCGAAAATCGCGTCCTGGCTCAAAGTAGCGATATTCGTCGAAAATATCGTAGTTGGGCAACAGCGCTTTGTGTATTTCGATGTCTAAAGTTCCATTCTTAAACAACAAAGCCGAATTGAAAAGCATTTTTCCACGATCGCTTTTATTATAGGTGGGGCTACCAAAAATTACAGAGATATTGCCAGCATTTTGTGCAATTTTTTCAGCTTCGCTTAAGCACGAATTGGTGAAATCGTCGAAGTCGAGAAAATCGCGTGGAGGATAGCCAGGCAAGCTCAATTCGGGAAATACAGCAAGTTCGGCTCCAGCTTTTTTGCTTTTTTTGATGTATTCAATTATTTTATTCCGGTTGAATTCGAAATATCCGGTATGTGGGTTGATCTGGCAAAGAGCAATTTTCATACATTGAAGTTAAAAAAAATCCCGATTCAACCGAACCAGGATATTCGGAATATTAGAAAGCTTAGAAAAGAATACCGACTTTAAACATCAGGTAATTTCCAATGGCTTTGTTGTCTTCAATTAAATAGGTGAGACCATTTACAAAAGTTACTTCTCCAAGTATGGCAGTTGAGCCGCCCAAAGAATACTCAACACCTCCACCAATTTGAAAATTAGCACGGAAAAAGTTTTTGGTATCCTTAAGGTCGATGTCATTTAATGTAAGATTGCTACCACCACCAATCGAAGTGTATTCACGATCGGCTTTTCCATTCAAGCAAATACCAAAAGAACCTCCAATACGCATGAAATAGGTTATATAATTAATTTCGTTGGTTTTCATTTTCAACGAAATGGGCAAATCCAAGTATTGAAGCTTGTAAGTTGAATTTTCAATGGATAGAATTTGAGTGGTATCGGGTGGATATGATTGATATACACCTGCTTTTTGCAGTTTTCCGCCCATATATGAAACATCAAATCCGGTGGCTACCGAAAAGTTGTCGGCAAGTGTCATTTCACCAATAAATCCCCATCCAAGTCCAATGCGCATTCCCTGATATTCGAGCGAATCCTGATCGGGTTTCATCCACGACAATCCAGTATTACCATGCACTCCAAAGCGGAAGAATTTTTCGTTCTGGGCATTCGATACAACAACAAAGGCACAGATAATAATAAGAGACAAAACAATCTTTTTCATACTTTTGAGTTTTATTTCAATGATACGGCAAATTTAGGGAAATTATGGCACACGCAAAAAAAAACATCCGAATTGAAAAAATTCTTTTCGTTGGCATCGTATTTTTCGCCTCGTTATTGATTGCTTCGTGCAGCTGCAATCGCGATAAAAAGGACTATGAACGCAATATTGCACAAAGCAAACTCGATTCGCTGGCATTTATAAATGTAAAAATAGATCGTTACGAAAAAGATTTATTTGCCATTCCAATTGATAGTTTGAAACAAGGACTGGATAAACTAAGCCAAAAATACAGTTTTTTCTATTCGCCCGAAAACCTCAACGACCCCATGAATATTCTTGCAATGAAGCAATATAGGCAAGATCCAACCATATTGTCGCTCTACAACGAAGCCATGAAGCAGTATCCATCGCTGTCTTGGCTCGAAATGGATATGAGCATAATGTTTCGGCGTATCAAGTATTTTATGCCCGATTGGAAAATTCCAAAAGTTTATACATACATTTCGGGTGGTGATGTTGAATTTCCTGTTAAATATGGTGATAACACTATAGTAATAGCCCTCGATATGTTTTTGGGAGAAAAATATCCGGTGTACGATATGTGGGGCTTACCACAATACATTACCAACCGCATGACAAAAGAGTATTTGCTTTTGTCGTGCGCAATCGAAATTGCACGTGCTCAGCTCGAGCTAAACGGGGGAAAAGGTAAATCGTTACTCGAACGTATGATTTATGAAGGTAAATTGCTATATTTCTGCGATGTGGTAACCCAAGATGTACCCGATTCTGTGAAAATTGGCTACAGCGCTCCTCAGTTTTTTTGGGCAGAAAAAAATCAAGGAAATGTTTGGGGCTTTTTTATAGAGAAAAAATTATTGCACACCACCGAATTTAGAGACATCAATAAATTTGTTGGCGAAGCTCCATTCACAAGTGCTTTTTCCAAAAACAGCGCTCCTCGTGTTGGTCGATTTGTTGGTTGGCAAATCGTGCGTGCATATATGTCGAAAAACAAGAAAGTAACTCTGACCGAATTGTTTAAAAACAGCAATGCACAAGAAATATTAAACAAATCGGGCTACAAACCCGAGAAGGTGGAAAAGGAATAATACAAAAAGCTGTCATGCTGAGACTACCAGCAAAACACGTTTTATTGGGAGTTTCAATACGTATTCGTCATGTTTTCGGGAACCAAAATGGTGAAATCGCCTTTTTCGAGGTCTTCGGTTGTTGGATTCATCATGTTGGTAAGTTCCGACACAGAGACAACAATGGTTTTAGTTGCAGGGCTTTTTTTCTTGATATACCACACAATTGCTTCGCTATAATCGCTGTGATAGGAACCATTGTAATGAATAAACAAGTGCCCCGTTTTCATGTTATGCAAAATAAAATGTGCCATGGTTGCGTCTTTGGCTGCTTGTGCTTTTGGCAAATTTTCCGACGTATGTTTCATTCCCATTCCACCCATTTCGAGCATTTTTTTGTAGCAAGCAACAGTTGGATCGTATTCGATGGGTAGGGGAGCAATAAGTTTTTTGGCTTCGGTCGATAACGAATCGAGAACCTCGAAGCCTCCGCCAGCAATCATCGATGCATAGCGACGCGGAATATTGCTTGCCACAAACTTCAGTCCGTGCTCTTTGGCAAATTCAATAAGCGGTTTGTAATCGGTTTCGTAGTTGTCCCATAGTTTAGCCTCGGCTTCGAAGCTACTTTGTTTAATCTTTCCTGTAATGTATTCATCGAGAAGCATCTGATTGTCGGCTTCGAACATTTCGGCTCCCAGCACCAGCTTTCCATCTTTTTTTGCATACAAAGCCGAGGTAATCTCGTATTCCATCCAATGACAAATGGGATTGTTGTGATATTCGCCAATAAAAACGATGTCGGCTGTAGCAAGTTTATCGATAAATGCTACCCAGTCAATGTCTTTTCCAGCCTTATCTACAATTCGATATGCAGGCTTTTGAGCAACTGCTATTACCGATATTAACAGAAGAAACAGTGTTAAATACTTCATGTTGTTGGTTTTTTAAGAAAATGAAAGAAATCTGCTATTTATTTTGCCTGTCCGATTCCGTTTTTATGAACTGGTAGCAAAGCCGAGCGCCAACTCCAGTGCCGCCTTGTGGCCAATAGTTCCAAGCTGCATCCAAAAAAGCTGGGCCAGCAATATCGAGGTGAATATAGGGATAGTCGGTAAATTTTTCGAGGAATTTTCCAGCAGTGATTGCACCTGCATATTTTCCACCAATGTTGGCCATATCGGCAATACTCGACTTGAGCTGATCGGCATATTCGTCCCAAAAAGGAAACTCAACAATTCGTTCAAACACTTCTTCGCCAGCATCGTGCAGACGTTCGAACATACCCGAAGCACCCGATTCCATACCAACAATTGCATAATGACCAATGGCTGCATGAGCGGCACCGGTGAGTGTTGCCATGTCGATTACGAGTGTTGGATCGTATTTTTGCGCATAAGCTAAGGCATCGGCCAAAATAAGACGACCTTCGGCATCGGTATTTTGAACTTCGACTGTTTTGCCGTTCATCATGGTAAGAACATCGCCAGGAGTGTATGCGTTTCCGCCTGGGCGGTTATCGGTAGCTGGCACAAGACCAACAACATAAACAGGCAATTGCGAAGCGGCAATCATGTACATGGCCCCAGCAACAGCGGCTGCACCCGACATGTCGCATTTCATATCGGCCATCGAGGTGCCTGGTTTAAGATTGAGTCCGCCAGTATCGTACATCACACCTTTACCAACCAACACATACGGCTTCTTGTTTATCGCTTTTTGAGGCTTATATTCCATGATGGTAAAACTGGGATCGTCAACGCTACCACGGTTTACACCAAGCAATCCACCCATTTTCAAGGCAGTGATTTTCTGTTTCGAGAGAATTTCTACTTTGATGGGCAAATCGCTAAGGAATTCTTTTACTTGTTTTGGAAAAGTAATTGAAGTAAGCTCCGAAGGAATTTCGTTTACCAAATCGCGCGTAAATGTGAGTGCTTTTTGTATGCGTTGCAACTCAAAAATATGTACAAATTCAATTAAATTGTGCCTAACCAAAATAGTTTCGAGATGCTTTTGTGGCTTGTTGTCGGTTTTGTACTTCAAATATTCATAATTGCCCAAAATCATTCCTTCTAGAAAACTTTGAGCCAACGAAGGATCGTCTAAAACAACTTCGAGACTCACTTCTTTTTGCTTGTTTTTGTTCAAAAAAGAAAGAACATCGTTGCCAAGACGGCGAATTTGCTCAATATCCATATCGCTTTTCACCTTTTCGGGCACAACAACGATAATGTCGAAGTATGGAAGCCGATTGAAATGAATTATTTTAGCTTTTTCTTTTTTGTTTTGATTTCGGGCGTAAGCCATCTCGGAATGATTGAAAATCTCTTCTGGCAAATTTTCAATGTTATCGGTTAGTATAATGGTATTCCCTTTTACTGTTCGACGACGGAATAATTCAATTTTGAGTTCCATTGATTTTTATTTTCAACAAAAGTACTAAAAAGGAGCGATTTTCCGAAAATGATAAAAAACATGGCTCTATTCTAAATTTATGTGGGTGAAAAAAAACTTTTTTACCACGAATTTACTAATTAAAAACGAATTATCCTCTGTTGATTAATGCGAATGAG
>DYON01000143.1 GCA_020720525.1 Acetofilamentum sp. | reverse complement strand
ACGAATTATTTCACCAATCCGCCGCTCATGGCTTCATCAACGGGACTCACCAGCAAAAGTGTTCCGTCGGCATTTTCGGCGTAGAGAATCATTCCATTCGACTCAATGCCTTTGATATCGCGTTTGCCAAGGTTGGCTACCACCACCACTTTTTTTCCAATCAATTGCTCTGGAGTGAAATATTCGGACACGCCCGAAACGATGGTGCGCACTTCGAAGCCCAAATCGACACTGAGTTTCATCAGTTTTTTGGTTTTGGCCACTTTTTCGGCTTCGAGAATTTTACCTACACGCAAATCGACTTTGGCAAAATCGTCGAAGGCAACATCGGGCTTGAGTGGCTCGAAACTAGCAGCCGATGCCAAATTGTCTTTTTTCGACTGTTCCAGCTTCTCCACTTGTTTCTGAACATCGGTGTCTTCCACTTTTTCAAAAAGAATTTGTGGTTGATTCAGTGGATGATTTTCGACGAGAATCGATTTTCCTGCATTGCTCCAATCGGTGTTGCCCATATTGAGCATGGCTTTGAGCTTGCGTGCGGTTTCGGGAAGAAAAATTTCAGATAATACAGCCAAATTGGCAGTTATTTGCAGCGCGTTGTTCAAGATTCCTTTTACAGCTTCGGGGTCGTTGGGAAATACTTTCCATGGCTCTTTTTCAGTGAGATATTTGTTTCCAAGGCGAGCGATATCCATAAAAAACGCCAAAGCTTCGCGAAAACGGAAGTGCTCAATGCTGTGGCTGATTTTTTCGTTCAGCAAGCCTATTTCTTTCAAAATATCGTCGAGTTCGGCAGGCAGCGTGTTGACGGGAACCTTGCCTTCGAAATATTTATGAGTGAGCACCATGGTGCGGTTTACAAAGTTGCCGAAAATGGCTGCCAGTTCGTTGTTGTTGCGTGCCTGAAAATCTTTCCAAGTGAAATCGTTGTCTTTGGTTTCGGGAGCATTGGCCGTGAGAACATAGCGCAACACGTCTTGCTTGCCCGGAAAATCTTCGAGATACTCGTGCAGCCAAACGGCCCAGTTGCGCGAAGTGCTTATTTTATCGCCTTCGAGGTTGAGAAATTCGTTGGCTGGAACATTTTCGGGCAAAATATAGCTGCCTTCGGCTTTCAGCATCGATGGAAATATGATGCAATGAAAAACAATGTTGTCTTTGCCAATGAAATGAATTAGTCGCGAATCGTCGCTTTTCCAATATTCTTCCCAGCTTTTTCCAGTTTGTTGAGCCCAGTCGCGGCTGGCCGAAATATATCCAATGGGCGCATCGAACCAAACATACAGCACTTTGCCATCGGAATCCGGAAGCGGAACATTTACACCCCAATCGAGGTCGCGCGTAACAGCACGCGGGTGAAGTCCTTGATCGAGCCAGCTTTTACACTGCCCATAAACGTTGGTTTTCCATTCTTTGTGACCTTCGATAATCCATTCTTTGAGCCACGTTTCGTATTGGTCGAGTGGCAAAAACCAGTGCGAAGTAGCTTTTTTTACAGGAATATTGCCCGATAGTGCCGAGCGTGGTTCAATCAGGTCGTTGGCACTGAGCGATGTTCCACACTTTTCGCATTGGTCGCCATAGGCTTTTTCGTAGCCACAATGTGGGCAGGTTCCAGTGATGTAGCGGTCGGCCAAAAATTGTTTTGCATCTTCGTCGTAATATTGCTCCGACTCCATTTGAGTTAGCTTGTCTTCGTTGTGCAGTTTGGTGAAAAATGCCGAAGCAGTTTCGTGATGAATGGGGAGGCTGGTACGCGAATACACATCGAACGAGATACCAAGGTCTTCGAACGACTTTTTGATGATGCCATGATATTTGTCCACAATATCCTGTGGACTAATATTTTGCTGCCGAGCTTTTATGGTGATGGGAACTCCGTGTTCGTCGCTACCTCCAATAAACAGAACGTCGCGACCCATTTTACGCAAGTAGCGCACATAAATATCGGCAGGAATATACACGCCCGCCAAATGACCAATGTGAATGGGCCCGTTGGCGTAAGGCAGTGCTGTGGTGATGGTGTATCGTTTGTACTCTTTCATAGTCTATGTCTTTTCAATTTCAAGGTCTGTTTTTTGCTACCCAATTTAAAACCCGTTTTCACATTGAGGCCTCCGTCGAAACAAGTTTTGCAACATGATTAAAAATAGTCGCAGTCATACTGAGTGAAAAATTTAACGTTTGCGTGAGCAGAAATGGTACGTTGAATTTTTTGTATCGAAGTGCGAATGCGGTCCTATCGCCATTTTATTTGTTGTAAAACTTTGTCATTAGAGTCTTGATTTGATATTCTCGAGATTGGTCGAAATGCAGTCGATGTTATTTGCCATCCTTCGATACATCCGTCGAGGCGACGGACACTCAGGATGGCTGAATTATTTAATGTTGTTTTGTTAACTGTTTTGAAAAAACGCATAGTCTAATATCTTACAGTTACAGGTACATTGGTGTGCTGACGCAGAAATTCGCCAGCGCGATCCATTTCCACCTCACTGATTTTAATGAGATTTTTATCCGGTGTTGGCCGGTCGATGGGATAAATCATCCACTCTGCAGCATGGATGGAGGAGACAAAAGCTGCCAATTCGAGCAGCGACTTTTCGTTGGTGTTGTCGATGCTTTCGCCTTCCGATTCGCCTCGCAGCAGCATGGTTTGTACGATAATGTTGCCTGTGAATTTGCGCAGATTTTGCATGATGGCAGCAAGCTCGATGCCCACAGCAGGTTTGTTGATGCGGCGAAATTGCTCTGGATCTGTGCTGTCAAGTTTTAAAATGGACTTGTCGGCCAAAGTCAATGCTGCCGCCACTTTGGGATTATGTAGTTGCGTTGAATTGCTCAACACTGCAATTTTTGCCGATGGAACCAATGTATTTCGCAGCCTCACGGTTTCCTGCATGATGATATCAAAATCAGGATGCATCGTTGGTTCACCATTTCCTGAGAAAGTGAGTACATCAGGAATTTCGCCCGCAGCAACCATTTTGCGGAGCTGTACTTCGAGCGCAGCAACCACATCGGCAGCCGCTGGCAAAGAAGATTCCATATCTTTGTCGGTCCAACCACATTCACAATAAATGCACTCAAAATTGCATAGTTTTTTGTTTGCCGGAAGGAGATTAATTCCTAGCGACAAGCCCAAGCGGCGGCTTCGCACCGGCCCGAAAATGATGCTACCGAAAAGATGTGTTTCCATTTACTTTACTTCTCCCGAGAGAGTTCCCATGTATTCGTAAGTGGCATCTAACGCTTTGCTGAAAACATTGAAATGTTCGTCAATGATTTTTCTCATTGCCTTTGAACGAGCCACGCGATTTTTTTTGCGATCTTCGAGTGCTAAGCGATCACGTTTTGCTGGTGGATTTTGGATGGCAGCAACAAATTCGTTGCGACTTACAGCCACTTTTTCCAAATGTTTCATGATTTCTTCACTTTTTTCTTGATACAACGACATCATCATGATTCCGTCAACCAGTACTTCGTTTGTAAGAAAGTTTACGTCGCCTTTGATTCCTCTTTTGTTAGCCATATTGCTTTGTTTTTTTGATTTTTGAATGAATGGATACAACAGCGTTTTTTATTCCTTCGCTGTCGAAGCCAAGTGTTTTTTTGAGTCCCGACACACTATCGTGTTCGATGAATCGGTCTGGAATGCCCAAGCATACCAATGGAAGATGATAGCCATTTTCGACCATGAATTCGGCTATGACAGTGCCAAGCCCGCCAGTAGTGGTTCCATCTTCGATGCTTACAATGGCATGATGGTTTTTGCATGCTTCGTGAAGCAATTCTTGATCGATGGGTTTCAGAAATATCATATCGTAATGCGAAACGGATATCCTGTTTGTGTCGAAAAATTCATAACAAGCCATTGCGTCAATGCCAGGTTGACCAATAGATACAATCGCAACATCTTCGCCGCTTTTGAGTTTTTGACCTTTGCCGATTTCCATTAAAGCGAAAGGTTTTTCCCAATCGGATGAATCGGCCAAACCGCGTGGATAGCGGATAGCAAACGGTCCTGTTGGATTTTTCTGCGCCGAATACATGAGGTTGCGCAATTGCAAAGCATTCATTGGTGCCGAAATAATCATATTTGGGATCGGTCGCAGAAAAGCTAAGTCGAAGGCTCCATGATGAGTTGCCCCGTCTTCGCCAACCAAGCCGCCACGGTCGATGCCAAAAATTACTGGCAGATTTTGCAGCGCTACATCGTGAATCAATTGATCGTAGGCTCGTTGCAAAAACGATGAATAAATGGTGCAGAATGGAATTTTACCTTCGCACGCCAAACCAGCAGCGAAAGTAACCGCATGTTGTTCGGCAATGCCAACATCGAAAACACGTTTGGGAAATCGAGCTTGCATGATGTTGAGCGAACTTCCACTAATCATTGCTGGCGTTATAGCGAAAATATTTTCGTTTTGCTCGGCTAATTGAAGTAGTGTTTTCCCGTAAACGACTTGATATTTTGGCGGGGTTTTGCTGCAACCCGAATCGAGAATTTCACCCGTGTGTGCATCGTAGCGACCTGGAGCATGAAATGTAACCTGATCTTTTTCTGCGGGTTTGAACCCTTTGCCTTTTTTGGTAACAACGTGCAGTAGCTTGGGTCCATGAATGTCGCGCAAATCTTCAAAAATATTGATTAGCTGACCAATATCGTGACCATCTACAGGCCCAAAATAACGCAGATTGAATGCTTCGAACAGATTGGATCGTTTTAGCCATGTCCATTTAAGAGCAGTGGCTGTTTTATTGGCGATTTTTTGAATAAAGGTGTTACGGAAAACTCGCCAAATTCCACGTTTAATTCGGTTGTAGGTATGCGATGCCGTTATTCTTGTAAGATAGCGAGTAAATGCACCTGTGTTTTCGTCGATGGCGATGCCGTTGTCGTTGAGAATTACAAGAATATTGGCGTTCGACGAAGCCATATTGTTCATGGCCTCAAATGCCATTCCAGCATTCATGCTCCCATCGCCAATAATGGCAATATGATGATGTCCGTTGTTTTGCTCGGCAACCGCCATGCCCAATGCAGCAGAAATACTGGTACTGCTATGTCCGGTTCCGAAAGTATCGTGTTCGCTTTCCGACATTTTCGGAAAACCACTGATCCCTTCTTTTTGACGGATGGTGTGAAATCCGTCGCGACGACCAGTGAGAATTTTGTGAATATATGCCTGATGACCAACATCCCAAATCATGCGGTCAGTTGGCGAATCGAAGCAATAATGCAATGCAATTGTGAGCTCAACCACACCCAAATTTGCGCCTAAATGACCAGGATGATGAGCCATGTTTTCAATCAAAAAAGTGCGCAATTCGGCAGCAAGAGTCTTTAACTCCTGTGGTTTCAGTTTTTTCAGGTCTTGAGGCGACTGAATTTGCGATAAATATGTTCCTGCTTTTACTACCATTTTCGGGGTGCAAAGATACGAAATTCAAACAGACGATGAAAAAACGTAGTGTGAGAGGAATTAGTATTGGATATCAAAAGGAAATATGTGATTTTTAATGAATTATTATTTTTTGTCTGTATATTTTACTATTGTGTATTAGTTGAAAAAAATATATTCCTTCTCTCCAATTATTTGTATTAACAATAAAGCTGTTTTCGCCAACTTTTGCAAAGTAATCTTCTACAAATACGAGTTGACCCACTGTATTATATGCAACCAAGCGGTATGAATTTGTTGATGTACTGGTAAAATTATTGTTTACCGTTTCTAATTCATGATTATAATTCATGAATAAATTCAATGACTCGTTTTTTATAGAGCAATCAATAACATCTTCGCCAATAAATGCATAATCGCCGTTGAAATCGGTTTGTTTCAGACGGTAATAAACAGGTGAAAACGTAACAACTGTGTCAGTGAATTGATAATTGAGAATGACGTTAGAATTTCCAGCTCCGAAGAATAATTGAAATTGGAATGAATTAGCTTGAAATAAGAGCAATTCAACAGGCAAGACATCGGAACATAAATCGCTGGCACCAGCAATTTCGATATAAAATGGCGAAATTGCTAATCCATTCCCATTAACAACGAAATAGTCTGTTTCGCCAATTGTGAGCCCGTTCATTTTGAGTTGGTTGTTATTCGCTGAGCCGTTGCTATATCGCGGGCTGATATAAGTGTCGTTTGCGAGGTCTTCTGGGCAGCTACCATTAAGTACCGTTGTTGCCGAGGCATCGCACTGATTTGAGTTTTCATCCCCCAGAATCTGGAGCGAAGCGGTAACTCCTGATATGGTTATGGTTACATTGGTTGCATCGGCAATAAATTTGAACCAAGAAGATGCGTTTTGAGCAGAGTTCCAAGTACAACCATTAGTATTGGGGATCGTAAAGATCTGATGCCTGATTGGTAAAACCGTTGTGAAACTATACAAGTACTTGTCTATTTTGGAGGGGAACATGGCCGATGCCAAAACTTTGTAAGGAATGATAAAGAACTTGCGGATTAAAACATCTTCTTCGGCAAAAAAAGCCTTGGTTGTAATCGATGCGGGCATTGCCACGGATGAAAACCTAAGCATGATAAAAGAGAAAGGCTATGATTATATGTGCGTTAGTCGCTATAGTCTGAAAAACTACAACATCGAAGCCGGTGCTACAACAGTTACCGCTAATAAAAAACAAAAGATTGATTTGTGTCGTGTAAAATCAGACCGTAACACGGTTTATTCCCTCAAAGTGGAAAGCCATTCAAAAGAGTTGAAAGAGCGTTCGATGAACGAGCAGTTCCGCTCACGGTTTGAGGCT
>DYON01000494.1 GCA_020720525.1 Acetofilamentum sp. | reverse complement strand
CGTTTTTAACAATTCAACACTCCAAGCCATCTAAAATCGTGAATGGAATATTCGATTAAAACTTGCGTTTTAAATAAAATCCTGTTTTCTTTGTACAATAAAACCACTTTCATGCGTATTTTTCGAAAATTCCCCCTTGCTGTTCTTCTTGCATTATCTTTTTCAAGACCAATATCAGCTCAAAATACACCCGCCGAACTGTGGGTCGATTCACTTATTGGAACCATGTCGGTTAAAGAAAAAATTGGTCAACTGGTGATGATGGCTGTCTATTCCAATCGCGACATTAAGTACGAGACAAGTGTAATCGATACCGTTTCTCGTTTTCAACCAGGAAGCATTGTGTTTTTTCAAGGAAGTCCACAAAAAGAAACTCAATTGCTGAACAATTGGCAGAAAAGCGCAAAAATTCCTATGTTGGTTGCAATGGATGCCGAATGGGGACCAGCTATGCGGCTCGATAGCATCATTGCTTTTCCGCGATTAATGACCCTTGCAGCATCGGGCGACACATCGCTAATTTACGCTTATGGAAAAGCCATTGGGCAACAGTGCAAACGTCTTGGAATCCATATCAATTTTGCTCCAGTGGTTGATGTGAACAACAATCCGCTGAATCCTGTAATTAATTATCGATCGTTTGGCGAAAACCAGCACAAAGTAGTATTGTATGCCGATTGTTTTTGCCGTGGAATGGAATCGGAAGGTGTTTTGTCGGTAGCCAAGCATTTTCCGGGACATGGAAATACCTCACAAGATTCGCATCGAACTTTGCCCGACATTACCGACAATTTGTCCGTGGTCGATTCGGTGCATTTGTTTCCCTTTAGCGAAATGGCTGCTCGAAACATTTGGGGAATCATGGTTGCCCATGTATTCATTCCAGTGCTCGACAATACGCCCAATCTCCCATCGAGTCTCTCAAAAACCATTATTACAGGTATTCTAAAAGAGAAAATGAATTACAACGGACTTATCATTACCGATGCTTTGATGATGAAAGGTGTTACCAAATACCACAAACCAGGCTCTATTGAAGTGAAATCGTTGATGGCAGGAAACGATGTTTTGCTTATGCCAGCCAATTTTCCACTCACAATCGATTCGGTCGAAAAAGCAATATCGGATGGCCGCATTCCTATGGCACAAATAGATGCTAGTGTGCGCAAAATTCTGATAACAAAATACAATCTTGGTCTTACAAAATGGACTCCTATTGATGAGTCGGGAATTACCAGCGATTTGAATCAGCGAAAATATTTCAATTTGACTCAAGAAATTTTCGATAAATC
>DYON01000142.1 GCA_020720525.1 Acetofilamentum sp. | reverse complement strand
TCAAGCCCACGCGTAGAAGTAGTTGCAACTGTTATTGATGCACCGACTATAACACTAACCTCGTCTGCTACTACCATTTGCGATGGTGACACACTCTCCCTCAATGTTTCGAGCACCAATGTTGATTACACATACGACTGGTCGGCTGGAACAACTCCTGCTACAGGAACCAATGTTATTGCAACCCCTAACACAAATACAACCTATACTGTTGCGGCTTCCGATACTTCGGGCAACGCCTATGATGGTTGTGTTACAACTGCCAACGTTGATATTACTGTAAATCCTTCTCCTTCGAGCGTAACAGCAACAGCCACCGACAACGATATCTGTGTTGGAACAGCTATTGATTTAACTTCGAGTGCAGTTTCTGGAGATAGTTACACAGATACGATTTTCTCGGAAAGCTTCGAAAATGCAGGCGTAATACCAACTGGCTGGGTAGAAAATTTGGATGTTGATGGTAATGCGACAAGTGCTACTCTTTATTATACAACATCAAGTTCATATCCATCTGGTTTTTCAGCATATGATGGCTCGTACTTTGTTCGTTTTAATTCATTTTCTGTACAAACAGGGAATTCTGCTCGCCTGATGAATACTACAGGCTTTTCAACAACTGGCCTAACCAATGTTGTTGTTAATTTTGCTTGGACTCAAGATGATGGATTTAGTACAAATTACGATAGTATTTCAGTACAGTATTCTCTTGATGGTTCTACATGGTTAACTGCCGGTAATACAATTCCACGATATTCCGTTGTTGGCGATAGCTGGACATTACAATCGGTGAATCTTCCCACAGCTGCCGAAAACCAAAGCAATGTTTATATTGCATTTTTATTCAAATCTGGTTATGGAAATGATTGTCACATCGACGATATAAATGTAACTGCCGTTGTTTCTCCTTCTGCATCATTTGCATGGACCTCAAACCCAGCTGGTTTTGCTTCGAACAGCCAAGATACAGCCGGAGTAGTTCCTGCTACTATAACAGAATACATCGTAACTGCTGGCAACTCTTATGGCTGCTACACAAGCGCAAGTACTACTGTGAATGTAAATGCATCTCCAGTTGTGAACCTTGGTGTTGACCAAAGCATTTGCGACACATCTTCGATCACTCTTAATGCAGGTAACCCAGGTGCAACATTCGACTGGTCAACTGGTGGAACAAGCCAAACCGAAATATTTAGCAATTCTATTGGCTCTTACGACGTAAGTGTTGAAGTAACTAATGCTGCAGGTTGTGCTACAAGCGACACTATTACCATTACAGTTACAGTATGTGGTGGAATCGAAGATCCTTCAATGAGCATTTCGATGTATCCTAATCCTGCAACCGATGTACTCAATTTAGATTTGAGCGAACTTGCTTATGGCAACTATCGTTTCGAGCTCTTAAGTTTACAAGGACAGCAGATTATGAACGAAATTGTTACCAACGAAGGTTCAATTATTTCTGTAAATCTGAGCAATGTTGCTGTTGGTTCTTACATTGTACGTGTAAGTGGCAACAACAATAGCTTCCAAAACTACATCAGCATTCAAAAATAATTGCTGAATGCTTATTTTTGCAAACCGCCTCAGAAATGGGGCGGTTTTTTTTATGCAAATCAGAGTCAGTTTGTATAGAAAATACGGGTTTATGTAGTTGTATATAAGTCGATAATGTAATTTATACAATTTTATAGAATTTGGTTTTGTTATTTCTGTTACATTTGTATTCTGAAAGGATAAGCTATGGATTCGTATGTAGTATCGGCTAGGAAATACAGACCTTCCACCTTTAAAATGGTTGTGGGACAGGATAATATTGTTCGTACCCTAAAGAATGCCATTCTCAACAATCACCTTGCACAAGCATTTCTTTTCACTGGTCCACGTGGTATAGGCAAAACCACCTGTGCGCGAATCATGGCCAAAACCATCAATTGCACCAATATCAATTCCGAAGGCGAGGCTTGCAACGAATGTGTTTCGTGTCAATCGTTCAACAGTTCAGCTTCGTTCAATATTCACGAACTTGATGCAGCATCGAACAATTCGGTCGAAGACATTCGAAATTTAGTTGAGCAGGTTCGAGTTCCACCACAGGAAGGAAAGTACAAAATTTACATCATCGATGAGGTTCACATGTTGTCGCAAGCTGCATTCAATGCATTTTTAAAGACACTCGAAGAACCGCCCGCTTATGCAAAATTTATTCTCGCAACCACCGAGCGTCATAAGATAATTCCGACTATTCTATCGCGTTGTCAGATATACAATTTCAAACGCATCTCGGTCGAAGACATTGCTGGTCATTTGGCCTATGTTGCATCGAGCGAAGGAATAACCGCCGAGTCGGATGCATTGCATATTATAGCTCAAAAAGCAGATGGTGCTTTGCGCGATGCCTTATCGCTGTTCGACCAAATGGTTACTTTTAGCGGCAACGAAATCACCTATCATTCAGTCATTGAGAACCTAAATATACTCGACTACGACAACTATTTCCAATTTGTAGATTGTTTTATGCGAAGCGATTATCGCAGTGCTTTGGTCTTGCTGAACGAAATTACAAGCAACGGTTTCGATGGTCAGCACATTATTATAGGGATGAGCAACCACATCAGGAATTTGTTGGTAGCCAAAGACCCTGCAACCATTTCACTTTTAGAAATGGGTAATCAGCTAAGCAAACGATATGCCGATCAGGCTGCAGAAACCGACGAGATGTTTCTGGCTACCGCCCTCGATATGCTCACACAGTCCGAGTTCGACTACAGACAAAGCAATGTAAAGAGCTTAATGCTCGAAAATTTAATACTCCAACTCAGCCTCATACTACAAAAGCGAACCGAAGAACTCGAATTAAAAAAAAAAATAGCTGAATCGGAATCCAACTCAGGTAGCATTAATGAACCCGACGCTTCTGGCTATCAGCGTAGCAAGCCTAAAGAATTGACCGACGAAAAAGTAGAAGCGCCACAGCTACGCAGCATCAGCATTTCGGAGCGAAAAAATGAACTCAAAAGTATCGAGAAAGCCGAGACGCAAAACGAAGCATTCGACAGCAAAAAGCTCACCGAAGCTTGGACACAATATTGTGATGGCATAAAAAACACTAAAATAAACTTGCACAGCATACTGATTAATTCGTCGATAGCAAAACTCAACGACACCACCATGCAAGTGATTGTTGACGGTCCCATGAAAAAAACCGAAGTAGAAGCCGAACGAGCAGAATTGCTTTTCGAGATGCGAAAATTGCTCAGAAACGACGGATTAATGCTCGAAACTGTACAAATTAACAAGAACGAATCGAAACTGGAAACTGGGATACAAAGCGACAAACTAAAGATGGCCTACGAAAAATATCCAGGTCTTTCGTATTTTGTTGAAACCCTCAATCTTAATCTCGAAATATAAAC
Organism: Acetofilamentum sp.; assembly: GCA_020720525.1. Taxonomy (GTDB): domain Bacteria; phylum Bacteroidota; class Bacteroidia; order Bacteroidales; family DTU049; genus GWF2-43-63. The sequence continues at coordinate 3,387 of DYON01000142.1, read as the reverse complement.
ACAAACAAAACAGATATGAAAAAAACCGCTTATTTGTTGATCTTTTTGCTTTCGCTTAGTTTAAGTCAAGTTTTGCAAGCGCAAAAAGCAACAACATCAGGTTCGGGCACACAAAATGCCACAGATGCAACACACTACAAATACGAAACATTTCCGGGTGATCCGTTGAATGCACGTATTTATACTCTCGACAATGGTTTGAAAGTGTATATGACTGTGTATAAAAATGCACCGCGTATTCAAACCTATATTGCAGTTGCTGCTGGAAGCAAAAACGACCCACACGAAACAACTGGTCTTGCTCATTATTTTGAGCACATGATGTTTAAAGGCTCCCCCAATTATGGAACATCGAATTGGGAAATGGAAAAGCCACTCATTGCAAAAGTTGATTCGTTGTTTGAAATTTACAGAACACTAATCGACGACAACGAACGAGCAGCCATGTACAAAATGATTGACAGTGTTTCGTTTGCAGCGTCGAAGTATGCAATTCCCAACGAATACGACAAATTGATGACTACCATTGGAGCCGAAGGAACAAATGCATACACCTCGGTTGAACAAACCGTTTTTGTTGAAAACATTCCATCGAATCAACTCGAAAACTGGGCTCTCATCGAAGCCGATCGTTTTATTCAACCCGTACTTCGTGGATTCCACACCGAGTTGGAAACCATTTATGAGGAAAAAAACATGACCATGACATCCGATCCTCGTAAAGTATTCACCGCTTTACTGGAAGGTTTGTTTCAGAGTCACCCTTACGGAACACAAACGACCATTGGAACACAAGAACATATCAAAAACCCGTCGATGAAAAACATTCGCGCGTTTCATGCCCAATATTATGTTCCAAACAATATGGTAATTGCATTATCGGGCGATTTTAATCCCGACGAGACAATTAAAATTATTGACAAGTATTTTGGAGCCATGAAACCTGTGGATATCCCCAAATTTTCATTTACTCCCGAAAAACCAATTAAGGAACCCGTTGTAAAAACAGTTTATGGACCAGATGCAGCCAACATGATGCTTGCATACCGGTTGAACGGTGCTGGCTCTGACGATGCATTGAAACTACAGTTGCTCGATATGATTCTATCGAACAGTGCAGCTGGTCTTATCGATCTCAATCTCGTTAAAAAACAGAAAGTATTGAAAGCTGGTTCAGGATCATACATTTTGAAAGACTATTCAGCTTTGTTTCTTTATGGAACACCAAAGGAAGGTCAAACACTCGACGAAGTTAAGAATTTACTTCTTGAGCAAATCGAGATGATTAAAAAAGGCGAATTTTCGGACGATCTTCTGCCAGCCATTATCAACGACCTCAAACTAAAACAAATCAAATCGTACGAAGACAACGATTCGCGTGCAAGTGCATTTGTTGATGCATTCATTCTTGGAATTACTTGGAAAGATTATATCAGCCAGATAGACCGTATGGCAAAATACACAAAAAAAGACATTGTTGACTTTGCCAACGCAAATTTCAGCAATAACTATGCGGTTGTTTATAAAGAAACAGGTAAGGATACAACCATCAAAAAAATATCGAAAAACAAACTCACCAAGCTCGACATGAATCGAGACATGGAATCGGATTTTCTAAAAAGAATCAAAGAGTCAAAAGTCGAAGATATTGAGCCTATTTATGTCGATTTCGACAAATCGATTACCAAAGCAAACTTAAAGAGCAACATACCTCTTTTCTACGTTCAAAACAATGAAAACGAATTGTTCAGCATGTATTATGTATTCGATATGGGCAGCAACAATATGAAAAAATTGCCATATGCCGTTGATTATTTGAAATTTGTTGGAACCGACAAAATGAGTTCGGAAGAGTTGAGCAAGAAATTTTACTCTTTGGGTTGCGAATTTAATGTATTCAATAGCGACGATCAAGTATATGTGAAATTGAGTGGATTGGGCGACAATTTTGTTGAAGGTCTCGATTTATTCGAAAACTTACTTGCCAATGCAAAACCCGACGAAGAAACATGGAAAAACTATGTCTCGGACGAGTTTAAATCGCGCGAAGATGCCAAGAAAAACATGCAGATGGTGTTTGGCTATTTGATTAGCTATGGCATTTATGGTACTACGAACCCCATGACTTCGGTATTATCGGAAAAAGAGCTCAATGCCATGACAGCTACCGAAGCCGTCGATATTATCAAATCGTTGTTAGGCTACGAACATCGTGTATTGTTCTATGGCAACATCCCATCCGACAAATTGAGCCAAATACTTAACGAAAAACATCAGGTTCCTGCTGAGCTCAAAAAAGTACCTGCCGAGAAAGTGTTTACTCAGCAGCCAACCAAGGACAACATGATTTACTATGTCAACTTCGACACACCCCAGTCGCAAATCCTCATGCTTTCGCAAGGCGAACAAGGGTTCAACACTACATTGAACCCAACCGTTCGTTTATTCAACGATTACTTTGGTGGCAGCATGAATTCGGTTATTTTCCAAGAGATGCGCGAAGCTCGTTCGCTAGCTTACACCGCTATTTCGTTTTACCAGTCGCCCGACAAAAAATTGGATCATTACTACAGTCTTTCATATATTGCAACTCAGTACGACAAAATGGAAACAGCCATTGATGTATTTTTGGAATTGCTCAACAAGATGCCCGAATCGGACAATGCATTTAATTTGGCAAAAGATGGTCTTATCAAGCAAATTAGAACTGCACGTACAACTCGCGACGACGTTTTGTGGAAATACGAAGAATACAAAAAGCTTGGTGTTAGTGAAGACCTCAACAAAGATGTATTTGCAAAGGTACCAGCTCTGACCTTAGATGATTTGAAAAAATTCCAAGAATCGTACTTAAAAGATCGTAAGCACACATTCTTAATTATTGGAGATGAAAAACAATTGCCATTGAAAATATTGAAAAAATATGGCAAAGTTGAAGAAGTGAGCATGGAATCTATTTTTGGATATTAGGATTTTAGTCTATTCCATTTAAAGAGCAGCCGATCAAAAATCGACTGCTCTTTTTTTTATCAATTATGCCGTAAAAAACAATATTGCAACTTCAATTGATTCGATAACCACGAATTATTCACATGTTGTAATTAGATTCCAAAGGTGTTCATGAGCTCACCACCTACGGCGGTTCGGTTAACGAATTGAAAACTAAAATACCCCAGCAATTACAGCGAATATATTTGCGATTCAGCAAGCAGAATCTCAAATATCACGAATTGACAATTCGATTTTTCCATTCCCTGTTTGACGTTCGCAAATAGGGCTCGGTGGAAAAATGGGAGACGAATTGCTGATATTTGAGTTCCAAGCCCGTGTAGCCCGTCCATGCAGAGGTGTTTTTCGCGATTTCTCTGCTTATTTGGTGCAAATTGG
>DYON01000493.1 GCA_020720525.1 Acetofilamentum sp. | reverse complement strand
TATCGTGCGAAAGAAAATGCCGAAACATTTATTGCCTCGAGCAACAATTTACCACCAGCGCAGATTTTGTTTGGTGGAAATTTTTCGGTGAGCAACTCCTGCATAAACAATGCTACACTTCTCGACACATTGATTTATGATAAAGAAGAAGATGAATATCTCGCTTATCGAATGCTTAAATTTCCACTTGCCGAAGGAACCGAAGCTGTGTCTGCAAGTGTTAGTTTGCCGCTTTTCGAGTCGGACGATTTGATAGAAACAATTGGGTTCAGTCTTATTGCTATTAGTGTTGCACTAGTTGTTGTGCTTATTCTTCTTGGAGGTTTTTTTTCAAAACGTATGTGGAAGCCATTTTTCGAAACCATCGAAGCAGTTGGGCATTATCGGGCAACTACGGGTAAACCGTTGAAATTTAATCGTTCGCGAACACAAGAATTTGCACAGCTGAATGCCGCAATCGAAGAAATGTCTATGAAAATAGACGCTAATTTCAAACAGCTTCGTTCGTTTACCGAAAATGCTTCGCACGAAATTCAGACTCCAGTTACTGCTATTCGCTTCGAAGCTGAACTGCTTTTGCAAAATACAGCGCTCCCCGAGGCAACATTGGCAGCAATTCATCAAATTCATCAAACAGCTTCGCGATTGGGAAAAATAAATGAATCGCTTTTACTGCTGGCAAAAATAGGCAACAACCAATTTTCTAACACAGATGTAAATATAACTTTGCTTCTTAAAGAAAAAATTGAATTGTTTCAAGACAGAATTCAATTGAAAAATATTGCTGTCGATTTGCAAACCGATGCCGATGTGTTTGTAAAATCATCGCCCGAGCTAGCTGGAATTGTGGTGGCGAATTTGATTTCGAATGCAATTCGGCACAATATAGAAGGGGGCAAAATTGAAATTAAGCTCTCTTCAAATTCGCTCGAAATTGCCAACACTGGCGAGCCTTTACCTTTCGACGAAAAACAGCTGTTTCAGCGCTTTGTGCACAATATCGAGAAGCACGAATCAAACGGATTAGGACTTGCTTTGGTGAAAGAAATTGCCGATAAAAACGGCTGGACAGTGCTTTATTTATACCAGCAGGCAAAACATCTATTTGTGTTGAATTTTACACCATAGTAAGTAACTGTATAAATTTTTCTTTTAATCCCTAACTCCGCAAGAAATTACCGCGTCTATAAAAAAACCCAATAATACTTGCATTGTTGGAATTTTTTAATGTATTTTAAAGCAACTTAATTAAATTGCTTATATATTTACCAAATTGGACTTTGTCATTTAAAGAAC
>DYON01000492.1 GCA_020720525.1 Acetofilamentum sp. | reverse complement strand
CATCGTCGGCTGGCACCAAATATCCATTCGAAGCATCGACCAGCTCGGCTACACTACCAACCCGCGTTGCAACAACCGGAAGGGCACACATAAGCGCCTCAGAAATAACAACAGGAACATTCTCGAAATGACTGGGTTGTATATAAAAATGACAGCTGCGCATAAGTTCGGCTACCTGCTTATCGTTCAACATTCCAGGTAATGAAATGTAATTTGCAACGCCTTTCGCTTTGATATATTCAACAATCGAATTGAAATCGAGCCCAGTTCCAGCCATCACACATTCGAAGCGACGACCTTTTTTAGCCAGTTGAGCAACCAAATCGACTAGTCCAGTTAAATTTTTAGACCGATTTTCGAAACAACTAACATTCACAAAGCGAATTGGAGCGGAAGCGGGGAGGCGTTCGGGTGCTGGATAAAATATTTCTTCGTCAACTACATTGTTGATGATAGAATATGTGCGATGCACACCAATTTTATGTTTTTGCATTGCCACAGCCAAACCTTGACTCACCGAAGACAGTTTTCTTGCCCTGTTACAAATGTAACGTGTTAAGCATTTTCGAACAATATTTTTGTATGTAGCAGGCACAGGAAAGTAGCGCGACCAATGTTCGGTTACAACATAAGGAACACCAAAACGATACTTCATAATGAGTGCCAGTAATCCCATTCGAGTAAGTATATGTACATGATTAACAGTTGGTTTGCCATCTGTTCGGCTAATAAGTTTATATGCTTTATGGGTTGCAATAAAAAAAGAAATCCACTTGAGCAGCTTTGTTCGATAACGAATATTTACATTTGTAACACATACGTTATTAATTACATTTGTAACTATTACATTAGGTTTATCAGTATGGTACGAAACATGGATAACCGATACCTTGTAATTCTTCACAAGCGTTTCGGCATGTTTTTTCACAAACAAACCAAACATAGGATCACGATCGTCGGGATACCAAGCAGCCAAAAAAAGAATATGCTTTTTATTCATGCTATATTTGTCGCAAAAATAATAAAATTGTGCCGACTGCTTTTTTAACGCAAAGGTTGTATATTTGTTGCAACGATAAATTAAAAACATGAAACCAACCATTTCCGGTTTGCAGCTTGCCGAAGGTGGCGATTTTCAGCACAAAGTTTTCATACGAAGAACTGAAGTTTATATACCCGCAAAACTGTCCTACGAAGCACGAAACCGCCATTACGCCAAACCGCTGTTGGGTGCTGGTGTTTTTTTATCATTTATTTTCGGTATTCTTATGTTTTTTGGACTTACAATAACGTAATTTGT
>DYON01000141.1 GCA_020720525.1 Acetofilamentum sp. | reverse complement strand
AGATAGAAAAAATGGTTCGGGTAAAACTCGCCACTTTTTTGATAGAAAAGATAAAGAGAAACAAATAATAAAGCATTTGTATTGGGATGTTGAAAAGATTAAAAGTGAGGAATTTGTCGTTTCCGACTTGGTTTCAGCAAATTCGGAAATAACTCTTGAATATTTAATGGAAATAGAGCAAGACTTTAAACTTAAATTCAAAAAAATGATGGAAGGCTATAAAGTGAAATTTGATGACATATTCAAGGACGCATCTTATATCTTTGAGAAATTACTATCAACAAGTCATGATGAGGTTGCTATCGATCTCTATAAAAATATTGATAAAGATATTGAGAACGTAAAATCGGGGTTGAAAGAAAGAGGTATCTATACTAATCTCTACAAATTGGATATTGAAGTATTAATGTTTCTAAGTGAAAAACTAAAACCTTTGTTTCTCAAGCAAACAAAGGAAGATATTGAATTTTACACATATGCATCAACTATGTCAGATAGGATAGATAAACTGAAAAGAAATTTCAAAGAAATAGATAAAATCTAACGCTATCTTAAAACAGTCACGTTATTTACAAGTAAATAAGAAAACTTTGTATCACTCCATCCTTTCCATTTCACGAAAGATAGTTGTATCAACTTTTTTGGCGTAAACCTGAATAGTTCCGAATTCCGAGACAAAATCGCATTTCCTCCGGAAATGAAACAAACAACCCCGTGTTACTTATCGAGCAAGCTCGAATGTACACTTAATGACCATTCCTGATAAATCAGAAATGGTTATTGCTGTAAAAAGGTTTACAGGATTAGCTTCGCTTTTCCTTCTAGTTCCGAATTCCGAGACAAAATCGCATTTCCTCCGGAAATGAAACAAACAACCCCGTGTTACTTATCGAGCAAGCTCGAATGTACACGGGGTTGTTTGTTTTTTTTGAGACGATTTTGTCTCTTAGTGACCCCGTCAGGATTCAAACCTGAAACCTTCTGATCCGTAGTCAGATACTCTATTCAGTTGAGCTACGGGGCCGTTTTGAGTTTGCAAAATTACAAAAAGTATTTGAAAAAGCAAGAATTTTTTTGCAGACAGCATTTTTAATAAAAAAGTTGGTAGCCTCGGCGTGCTTGGCAAAAAAAAATTGTAATGAAAAAATTCAGAAAGTTGCATTATTGCAGGCAATTAAAATCACAAATGGAAAAATCATGTTTCTATTCCAAATTTTCTTCGTAAGTTTGAAACCTAATTACACATTTTTCAGTTTAAAAGAAAAAAAACATGAAAAGAATCGCTGCACTAACCCTTATTGTTTCAGGAATTTTCCTCTTAACTTTTGTTACAGGATGCAAAAAACCTGAAGAAACCAAAGCAATTATTACAGTAAAACTCACTTCCGACACCACCCATGTAGTTCCTTTTGCGCATGTAAGGCTAGAAAAATACGACGTGAATGTTGAAGGTCAATGCGATGAACAAGGACAATTCGAGCATATTTTTGAACTTGAAGCTATTCTTGATGTTCATGCATGGCTCGATACCACACAAACTGGAACAACCACCGAAATGTATGGCGAAACAACTATTCGCCTTGAACCTGGTAAAACGGTAAACAAAACCATTTTTATCAACTAATTTCGAGGGTTTGTTATTCAACTGCCGAAAAGCGATTTCGGTAGATTATTTTTGTTGCTATTTCTTTTTATTGAACTCTTCTACAAAACAACTTCTGCAAAGTGGTTGATACGATTCTGTCTCGCCAAGCATGATTCGCTTATCATTGTGTACCATACGGTGCGAGTATTGAGCCAAATTGCCACATTTCATGCAGATAGCATGTACTTTTGTTACATATTCAGCAATTGACATCAAGGCTGGCATGGGACCAAAGGGTTTTCCTAAATAATCCATATCGAGTCCAGCCACAATAACTCGTATTCCATTGTTTGCTAGGTAATTGCATACATCTGGTAAGCCTTCATCGAAAAATTGTGCTTCGTCGATACCAACAACATCAACATCTTGAGCCAAAATCATAATATTGTTAGAGTTTTCAACTGGCGTACTATGAATGTGATTCGAATCGTGCGAAACAACATCGTTTTCGTCGTAGCGAATATCGATGGAAGGTTTAAAAATTTCAACCTTCATTTTAGCAATCTGCGCACGTTTCAATCGGCGAATGAGCTCTTCGGTTTTTCCCGAAAACATCGAGCCGCAAATCACTTCAATCCAACCCGAACGACCTTCTTTCTTTATTTTTTCAAGGAACATAAGCGTTTTTTTTCAATTCTTTGAGTATCTTTGAACCACAATATCACACAAAAATATAAAAATCAAATCACTTTGGGCTATGGCACACGAAATAATTAAAAATGGAATAATCGGATCGCTGGAATCGCTGGTTGAAATGGCTGCAAATGTAACCTCAACCGAAGGATATATCCAGCCAATAGATATTGATTTACTCTTGGAACAAATCAGAAAATTGTACCGCGAAGTTCAAATACTCGACGAAGCAAATCGGAAAGATTTTGCCGAACCATCGTCGTTTAATTCGTTTGTACAGCCCGATGCAATTCCCGACCAAAACGTTGCAATGATATCCGAAGTTGTTCATACCATCGAAGTGGTTGTTCCTCAAGAAATATTGATTGAAGATACCATAACGGAACAAGCAATTCACGAAGAGCCCATTGCTTTCCAAGACAAAGAAGTTATTGAGGAACAAATAGTTGAGCCAGTATTTGAGCAGGAAATTGTTGCTATTCCCGAAAGAAAACAAGTGGAGGTGGTAGTTGAAACAACTCAAGAAACAACTGTCGAAATTGAGCAAGTCACAAAAGAACCCGATTTATTTTCGCAGACGGTTTCGGTGGCCGAAAAGCACAAAAAAGAGGAGATGAGCATCAACGACCAATTGAAAGCCAATCAGCAAGGATTCAATCAAAAAATGAACGAAACTCCTGTTACAAACCTGAAAACAGCCATCGGAATCAACGACAAATTTATGTTTGTAAACGAATTGTTCAAAGGTCAAATGAAAGAATACGACGAAATGATTGCTCAAATAAATGCCACAATGAATATTGACATGGCCATTGGCATTTTGCACGCTCATTTGGTAAAATACAACAGCACCGAAAAAACAGAAATAGTTGCCAAATTAGAACGATTCATTCAACGACGTTTTATGTAACAAAAATTGAAATTATGAACCATTCCGAATGCACGTCAAAAGCAGATTTTTCAAAATTAACAACGATTTTTCGCAGAATCGTTGCAATAATCCTGTTTTTCATTGTTTCGTTTTCTACGTCGGCTCAAGATTCAAGCTACGCTCGGCAGGTAATGCTTAAATTAGGCTCGGTCGAATTTGCTGGTCGCGGTTATCAGAACGGAGGAATCGATTCTGCTGCCAATTTCATACGCAACGAATTTATTCACAACAATATTAAACCTGTATCCGACAAATATTTTCAGCCATTTTATATTAAGGTAAACAATATTACAAAGTCGGTTCTTATAATGGATTCGGACACTTTGAATCCAGGAAAAGAATTCATTTTCGATATTCACACAAGTGGTGTCGATGGAGTTTTTTCAGTACTTTCGGTTACCGAAGAAATCAGGAAAAACAAAAAGAAATTAGCTAAATTAAGTGCAAAAGCAGAAGGGAAAGTACTGGTTTTATACAAAAATCAAGCTTCGGATGCCGACGCTCACAAATGGTATCAGAATATTGCCTACAACAATCCGTGGAATGCAGCCGGAATAGTGTTGCTCGATTCGACAAACTATACTTATAGTGTTGCTTTGTACTCAACTTTAGAAAAATACTTTGTTGCTCGGTTGCATCCATCGGCTTTTCCGACAAAACCAGTCAAAAAAGTAGAATGCCATATCGAAGCCAAGTATTTCCCAAAGTTTCCAGTAAATAACGTTGTTGCATATCTTCAAGGCCAAGAATTTGCCGACAGTTTTATTGTAATTACCGCACATTATGATCATCTTGGCAAAATGGGACCTGCCATCTTTCCTGGAGGCAACGACAATGCCTCGGGAATTGCAATGATGCTCGATTTGGCAAAAAACATCAAAAACAATTCGTTTCGACCAAGATATTCTATTCTATTTATTGCTTTGGCGTCGGAAGAAACGGGTATGAATGGCAGCACGTTTTTTGCCGAAAATCCGATGGTCGATTTAAAAAAAATGAAATTTCTGATTAATCTCGATATGGTAGGCACTGGAAGCACAGGAATTACGGTTGTAAATGCAACGAAGTTTCCCACACAATTTGCCAAGCTGAAAAGTCTGAACGATTCGGCAAAATACATAAGCAATGTAAAAGAACGAGGCGAATCGTGCAACAGCGATCATTGTCCATTCTACAAAAAGGGTGTGCCCTCATTTTTTATTTATACCACCGGAAATGAATATTTGGAATATCACAACGTAAACGACAAACCCGAAAATGTTCCCCTGACGGCATACAATGGAGTTTATCGACTTTTGGAAGCCTTCATTTACTCATTTTAAATCGATTGCAATGAAAAAGCTCCTGGTTTTGTTAGGCTTATTAATCTCCATTTTGCATGTTTCGGCTCAAAAAAACGACAGTTTGGTCTCGGTTGAAGCAGGAGCCGATTTTGTGAGTTCGTATATTTGGCGTGGAATGCGCTTGGTGCCTTCGCCTGCAATTCAGCCATATACAACTCTTTCGGTGGGCAATTTTAGTCTTGGGGCATGGTCGTCGTGGCATTTCTATTCGTCGTGGAACGAAATAGATTTAATTGCGTCGTACGAAAACGATTATTTCATGCTTGGAGTTACCGACTATTTCACAGCCAGCAATTATTTGCAAAACGATTTTTTCAATTACCTAAGTGGCCAAAGCAGCCATATTGTTGAACTCAATGCTGGGTTTCCGGGTTCCGAAAAAATTCCTTTCCGATTTTTGGTGGCAACCAATGTGTTTGGCGACCTCAACAATGTTGGCGACGAATATTACAGCACATTTATTGAGTTGTCGTGGTTGTTCGAGCTCGATAAATTCGATTCGGAACTCCGCGTGGGTTTCACTCCAGCCGAAGGAATGTATGCCGACGATGTCGCAATTGTTGAAGCTGCATTCCGACTCGAGCGCGAAATCGAATTTCCGCAGCAATTCAGTTTGAATTTGATTTCGGAATTTACGGTCAACCCCTATCAAAAAGAAGCGTATTTAGTTGCTGGCATTGGAATAAATTTTTAACATGGGAAAACTTGTATTGGTTCCGGTTCCAGTTGGAAATGCTGGCGATATCACTCTCCGAGCGCTCGAAGTGCTCAAAGCTGCCGACATTATTTATTGCGAAGACACGCGCAACAGTCGTAAGCTACTCACCATTTTAGGCATCGAAGGAAAGCGTTTGTTTGCTTACCATCAGAACAACGAGCATCAAATCACACCACAAATTGTTCGCTTCATCGAAACCATCGAAGTTGCGGCACTCATAACCGATGCTGGCACTCCGGCCATTAGCGACCCTGGTTTTATGCTGGTTCGCGCTTGCATCGAAAACGACATTGCAGTCGAAGCCCTTCCGGGTCCTACAGCTTTTGTTCCAGCATTGGCAGCTTCGGGTTTGCCAAGCGATCGTTTCTATTTCGAAGGATTTCTGCCTCTAAAAAAAGGGCGTCAAAAACAACTCGAATGGTTGGCTTCGCTTCCAGTAACCATCATTGTGTATGAAGCTCCACACCGATTGTTGAAACTACTCGGAGAATTGGAAACTCATTTTGGCTCCGACCGACAAATTTGTGTTTGCCGCGAAATAAGCAAAATGTTCGAAGAATACATTCGCGGAACTATTGCAGAAGTAGCAGCTATAGTTACAGCCCGCGAAACGGTGAAGGGCGAAATAGCTGTAGTGATACAAGGGTCAAAAGCCTGAATTATTCTAACACATTCATTGTTTGCATATCGTCGAAATTCCACGACTTCCAGCTTTGGTTTTCGTATTTATGACGGAATTCGATAATACGGTCGTCGATATCGTCTTTCATCAACAACAACTCAAATCGGTTGGTACGGAACGAATCGGTAAAATCGAAATTAGTGACGGGCTCCGAAGTTTGCGATGCAGAATAGATTAGTGGCAACGCATTGTTATTCATCTTCATCAAGTATTCGAAATCGATATTATTGACATTGCGTGTATTGTATTTGGCAATCATCACATCCCAGTTGACCGATCCCAGTAGCAAAATAGCAGTAAAAAACGCCCATCCATTTGTTCGGATTAAGAACCAAGAACTTCGTTTTCCTGCTACTTTATAAATAGTAGTTAGCAAACCAACAGCTGTAAGCAACAACCAAACATAAACACCAATGCGTCGATAAGTAAGCGAATATTCCGAAACATACAAAGCATTGCGGTAGGCTGTTGAAGCCAGCATGATGAAGTTTTGAGCAAGCCAAATTGTTGTGAGCAATCGCACCGATGAAGATTTTTCGTAGAAATTGAGAGCTCCACGAAAAAAATACATTACAATCATGATTACGAAAATAACGCTCACAATCAGTGTACCTACACCACGGTGTACGTAATCGCTGTATGTAACATCAGTTGGCAGATTGCTTCCGTTGGTCATGAACGAGATATCTAAAACATTGAGAAGCAGTAAAATCAAATTGAGAATTCCGAGAAAAACCATCACAATTACACCCTCGGTGAAAGCATCCATTTTGAAGCCGAGAAACATATTTTCTTTAGATAGAATAGTATCGCGATTGAGGTTGGCTGGTTCGGTTGTATCCTTTTTAAACAAACTTGGAATATGGCGAATAAAAAAGAAGCCATACACCAGC
>DYON01000491.1 GCA_020720525.1 Acetofilamentum sp. | reverse complement strand
GTTGCTGTAATAAGATAGTAAAGTCCTATACAAACTGCAGTTGCTATAACTGCATACAAAATTGCCACTTTAAAGCAACCTTGATCTTTCGATTTATCTTGTTGTGTTTCCATTGTTAGTGATTTCTGTTTGATTATTTTCTTTTTGTTTGTGAATGAGAGGTTGCCAGGTACCGAGCCAGAGCATTATGAAAAATCCGACTATATATGCTAAGGCTACATGCCAGCCATATTTGAGATATTTCCCAACCGATTTTGCTTCAGGAAACAAGTTCGTCAAAGCAACTCCAGCCGAAGACCCAAACCAAATCATCGATCCACCAAAACCAACTGCATAGGCTAAAATTCCCCAATCGTAGCCACCTTGAACTAAGCAAAGCTTGGTAAGGGGAATATTGTCGAAAACTGCCGAAACAAATCCGAGCGAAAGCGAGCTTTGCCACGATGCAAGCGGCAATTCATCTACTGGCATCATACTGGCAATTGTAACCAACGAAAGCAAGAAAATACTGCCTTGCAATGCATTTGGTAGTTCTTTCCATGGAACAGGTCGGAGAAAAATGCTTAGCAGTATTGCAATCCAAACACCAGCTGCTGGCAAATCGAAAAGATAGTTGGTTGTAATTGTGAGTATCAACAACATAAATACGATAAAAATCCGCGTCCAATCAATTTTTGGATTATCAATGGTTGTTGTTGTAATTGGTTGATAACTATGTTGTTGTATTGATCCAGCCACGCCAAATATCGAAAATGCTACTAATGAGCCAATGAAGGCTTTGGTTATCATCAATGGAGGAACTCCGTCGATCCACATCAGTGTTGTGGTGGTGTCGCCAACCACACTGCCAGCTCCCCCAGCATTCGATGCTGCAATTATAGCCGCCAAATAACCAATATGCAATTTGTTTTTGAAAACAACTTTTGCAATGGTGCCTCCTAAAATGGCTGCTGCAATATTGTCGAGAAACGAAGATAGAATCATTATCAACAAAAGAAGCATCAGCCCACCAGTCCAATTGTTTGGTAAATATTTGGGGAGTACATTGGGAACATTGCTTTCTTCGAAAATTTTGGCAAGAATTGCAAATCCAAATAGCAGTCCAGCCAGATTCAGCAGTGTTTTCCACTCACCTTCTTCTGTGGCATTTCCTGCAAAATGTTCAATAAATTGAAATTGAGTATCCCAGCCAAATTTTAGGATTAGAACTGCGGCTAGTCCACCTAAGGCAACCCACATAGTGTGTTTGTGGAAAAAGGCAACACCAACCAATGTAAGTCCAAAAACAATAAATTCAAGTTGAATGCCGCCA
>DYON01000490.1 GCA_020720525.1 Acetofilamentum sp. | reverse complement strand
AAAAATCAGTAGCAAAGCCTTGTAAATCCACGATTCTTTGTAGTAAGTTCCGTTTGCAAGCCATTTTCTATGGCTTTTTTGTTCTATTGGTCGCGCGTCTCCGATGCGTGACCAATTAGCTCTCAATGTATGTTTTTTCAACACAAGCCATTTCACACAAGTTGTTATTGCACGCGTCGGGAGAAGCGCACTAACTTTCTGGTTTGCTTGCTGATGATTGATCGTGTTTAGGCGTTTTCTCTGCGTCCTTTGCGGTTGAAAAATAGACGTTTACCGAAAGTCGAACATCGGTATTGCAGAAATTGTACTTTTGCACATTCAAAAACAAAGTTGACAGCGTTGTGGGAAAGTTTTTCAACTCCATTCGAAATACCATTACCGAAGTGCAGCTTGCACGCGAAACGGGAAGCAAAGTAGCTTGGAAGCCTTTCATTATTCTTTTTGTTGCGAGTAGTTCGCTCATTCTGATTGAATATTTGGGCAAAAGCCCTGGCCATTATTTAATGCAAAAGCTTGCAGCACAACTCGGAATGACTCGCTTTGCAGCTTTTCTGCAATACAACATGCAGGAATCGTCCGACCGACAGCTTTATCAATTGGCATATTGGGTAAGCATCATTTTTTTCTGCTATTTCATTATTCCTGTGTTGGTAATCCGCTTCGGATTTCGGGAGCGTTTGCGCGATTATGGCTTGCAATGGGGAAGTTTCATGAAAGATTCGTGGGTTTATCTGGTTATGTTGGGCGTAATGTTTCCGCTTGTTTATTTTGCCAGCCGCACCAGCAGTTTTCAGGCGCGCTATCCGTTCTATACACCAGCCGATGGAGAATCGTTGTGGCCCAACTTCTGGATTTGGCAAATGATTTATTTTGTGCAATTCTTCGCCCTCGAATTTTTCTTTCGCGGATTCATGGTTCATGGGCTTAAAAAATATGCGGGATTCTACAGCGTCATTATTATGACCGTTCCTTATTGCATGATTCATTTTGGTAAACCCATGGGCGAAACATTTGCGGCCATTTTTGCAGGAATTGCGCTTGGAACCATGAGCCTGAAAAGTCGCAGCATTGCCTTGGGCGTCTTTTTGCATTATAGTGTTGCCATCACCATGGATATGGCTGCTTTGTGGCAAGAAGGATTTTTTAAGTAGCCGGTTTTCAGTAGCCAGTTTTCAGTAGTCAGTATTCAGTAGTCAGTTTTCAGTAGTCAGTAGTCAGTAGTCAGTATTCAGTAGTCAGTTTTCAGTAGTCAGTATTCAGTAGTCAGTAGTCAGTTTTCAGTAGTCAGTTTTCAGTAGTCAGTTTTCAGTAGTCAGTA
>DYON01000140.1 GCA_020720525.1 Acetofilamentum sp. | reverse complement strand
TGTTGTTTGAGTGTCTGCTTGCAGAAACTCAAATGCTTTCGCTGTAATTATCAAGTAATTTCGGCTTCTAATTCGTTAATTCGTGGTTATCCCAGTTTCTTCAATGAATAATCACCGACAGAATTATTTAGATTGAAATGCAATTCTGGCTGGTATTAGTTATCAACCAAAGGCATTATTTATTGACAATTTACCTTGTAGTTCGTTTCAGAGTAGTAAATTTGTAGCGGAGCGTTTTGCGCTTTTTCTAATCAAACAATTTTTGTTAATCAAAATATTTCAACATAATGAGCATACAGGAAAAACCTGATTTTCTTTTCGAAACTAGCTGGGAAGTGTGCAACAAGGTCGGTGGTATCAACACTGTTATTGCAACTAAAGCCTTAAAAATTAGCGAGCAATTGGGCAATGGATATCTCATGATTGGCCCCGATATTCACAAAGAACCTCTTTCGTCGGATGTTTTTGCCGAAGACCACAAATTGTATCCGCATTGGGTCGATCAGGCGCGTCGCGATGGTTTTCGATTGAGAGTTGGACGATGGAACATTGCTGGCAATCCGATTGCAATTCTGCTCGATTTTACAGGTCTTTTTGTGCAAAAAGATGCTGTTTTTATCAATTTGTGGGAAAAATACAAACTCGATTCGCTTTATGGTGGTTGGGATTATGTTGAACCAGTTCTGTTTGGATACGAGGCTGCAAGGCTCATTGAACATTTCTATCATTTCAATCTCACTGCCGACGATCGTTTAGCTGCCCATTTTCACGAGTGGATGACTGGTGCTGGCATTTTGTACCTCGAAGATAAAGTTCCACAAGCTGGACGTGTTTTTACAACACATGCCACCGTGCTTGGACGCTCTATTGCTGGTGTGCATCGTCCTTTGTACAGCAAAATGGAAGAATATAGCCCCGATTCCATTGCACGCGAACTGAATGTGCTTTCCAAATTTAGCCTCGAAAAACTTTCGGCTTTTCATGCCGATGTTTTCACAACCGTGTCTGAAATAACGGGTCGAGAATGCAGTCATTTTTTCTCGAAAAAACCCGATCTGATTACTCCAAACGGATTTGAAGATTCGTTTGTGCCCAACGATGCAAATTTTGGCAAACACCGAGCTGCATCCCGCAAATTGCTTCATCGAATGGTGAAATCGGTCACTGGCAAAGAAACTTCCGACAATACTTTGTATGTAATCAACTCGGGGCGCTACGAATACAGCAACAAAGGTATTGATGTGTTTGTTGAAGCTTTGGCTCAGCTGAAAGAAAACAACAATCTGGATCGCGATATTGTGGCCATTATTGCTGTTCCGGCCAACAATGCTGGTGTGCGTCACGAAATACGTCAATGCATGATTGATGGCGAAGTTGCCACAAATCCATGTAATCTCACTCATTATCTTTTCAACGAAGAAAACGACCCCATTGTAAAAGCCATCCACGAATTGAAGCTTTACAACAAACCCGATTCGAAAGTGTCGGTCATTTTTATTCCCAGTTATCTCGATGGCAACGACGGTTTACTCAATCTGCACTACTACGATTTGCTGATTGGCTGCGACCTTTCGGTTTTTCCTTCATATTACGAACCATGGGGCTACACACCACTCGAAAGTGTTGCTTTTCATATTCCTACAGTAACAACCACACTTGCTGGTTTTGGTCTTTGGATGAAAGATTTGGGCAAAGCCAACGGCGGTGTTAAGGTCATTGAACGAGCCGATTTCAATGCCGCCGAAGTTGCAACCGAAATAACAAAAATTCTTCAAGAATGGTCGGCTTATTCCGACGACGATATTGCAAAACACCGCGAAAGTGCTTTCCAGGCTTCGCGAGAGGCTTTGTGGCAAAATTTGTCGGTACATTATTTCGAAGCCTACCACCAAGCCATTTCCAAAACACTGCTACGATACGATAAGTACAGCAAAAAAGCATCGCCACAGGCGCATCCTGCCGAAAAAACGCTGGGATCCAATCCCAGCTGGCGCAAAGTGTTTGTGAAGCCGAGCTATCCCGAAAAATTGAATAAACTCATATCGCTCACCAAAAACCTGTGGTGGACTTGGAATTTTCCAGCAATGGAAATGTTCAGTCAAATCAACCCTCAACTTTGGGAGAAAAGTGGTTTTAATCCACTTACCATGCTCGAATTGCTCAGCTTTAATGAAATGACAGCATTGGCCGAAAATGTCGAGTTTTTGAATACACTCGATACTGTTTATGCAGATTTCGAGAAATACATGAACGCCGCACCCGACCAAGAACGTCCTTCGGTGGCATATTTTTGCATGGAATATGGATTTCATGCATCGTTGAAACTCTATTCGGGTGGACTCGGAGTTCTTGCTGGCGATTATCTCAAACAAGCTTCCGACAGCAATGTTCAGATGACTGCTGTTGGACTTTTGTTCCGTCATGGATACTTCACACAGTCGCTTTCGCCTTTTGGCGACCAATTGGCCGAATATCAGCCTCAAAAATTCAGCAATTTGCCCATTATTCCTGTTCGTCAGGCTGATGGCGAATGGTTGAAAATTTCGCTTGGTTTTCCTGGACGTCGCATTTTTGCCAAAGTCTGGGAAGTGAATGTTGGACGTGTAAAATTGTATTTGCTCGATACCGATATCGACGAAAACAACGACAACGACCGTCGCATCTCGCATCAATTGTATGGTGGCGATTGGGAAAACAGACTCAAACAAGAATTGTTGCTTGGTTTTGGCGGCGTGAAGCTGCTCAACGAGCTGAAATTGAAACACAACGTATATCATTGCAACGAAGGGCACGCCGCATTCAGTATTCTTGAACGATTGAAAGATTTGATTCAAGACGAAGTGATGTCGATGAGTCAAGCTCTCGAAATTGTAAGAGCTTCTACTCTTTTCACAACTCATACGCCTGTTCCGGCTGGGCACGACAGCTTCAGCGAAGATATGATGCGAATGTATTTGGCTCATTATCCCGAACGACTCAATATAAGCTGGAAAGAGTTTATGGCTTTGGGAAAAATGAATGCAAACGATGAAATTGAAAAATTCAGCATGAGTATTCTTGCATTGAGTGGTTCGCAGAATGTGAACGGTGTGAGCCGTATTCATGGTCGTGTTACCCGCGAAATGTTCGCCAGTTTGTACGACGGATATTTTTCAGATGAATTGTATATCGATTATGTTACCAATGGTGTGCATTTACCAACATGGAGTTGTGTTTACTGGCAAAATCTGTTGAAGAAAAATAGTCTCGATCCGCTCGAAAACGACCAAGCCGAAGCCGACAACTGGCGTTTTTTCGAAACATTGAAAGACGAAGAAATTTGGACCATTCGAAAAACGCTTAAAAAACGTATGGTCGATTTTCTGGACAACAAACTCGCTCGCGATCTTACCAAACGTCAAGAAGCGCCTCGACATATAATAAGTGTGCTCGAAAATCTCGACGAAAATGCACTTTATATTGGCTTTGCACGCCGATTTGCCACCTACAAACGTGCGCATCTGCTGTTTAAAAACCTCGATAAACTCAAAGAACTTGTAAACAATCCGCAACGTCCTATTCGTTTTGTTTTTTCAGGCAAAGCGCATCCGGCCGATAACGCTGGTCAAGATTATATTAAGCATATTGTTGAATTTTCGCGCATGCCCGAATTGGCCGGAAAAATCATTTTTCTGGAAAACTACGACATGGAAGTGGCCAAAATTCTTGTTTCCGGTGTCGATGTGTGGCTCAACACGCCTACTCGTCCGCTCGAAGCAAGCGGAACCAGCGGAATTAAGGCTTGCTTGAACGGCGTTCTCAACCTAAGTGTTCTCGATGGTTGGTGGGCCGAAGGTTTTATTCCAAAAGGCGGATGGGCTTTGAAAGAAGCTCGTTCGTACGAAAATCAGACTTTGCAAGATGAGCTCGATGCCGAAACACTTTACAATCTGATTGAAGACGAAATTCAGCCAATGTTTTTCAAACGCAGTAGCAACGAAATGCCCTGCGATTGGATTTCGTATATCCGCAAGAATTTCACAGCAATTGCGCCACATTTTACCATGAAGCGAATGCTCGACGAGTATTTCAACAAGTTTTATATTCCTCAAGCTTCGCGCAGCAAGGATATGAACGAAAATAACTACGAAATGGCTCGCGGCTTAGCTGCCTGGAAGCGTAAAGTACTTCGCAATTGGGATCAGATTGTGGTTGCCGAAATGAATTTGCACGATAGCACCGCACGTCCGTTGTTGCTTGGCGAAGATTTTAATGCCGAAATCAAAATAAATTTGGGCGAACTCAATGCCGACGATTTGGCCATCGACCTCATTTTTGGTCAGAAAGAAAACGAGGTGGTGAAGAAAATCAGTTTCAAAACGGAAATGAAAATAAAAGAAACCAGCAACGGAATGGCTACATTTGTTGCGGTGATTCCGAATCCGCAGTCGGGTGTGTTCGACTATGCTATTCGTTTGCGTCCTTCGAATCCGTTGCTGCCGCATTTGCAAGATTTCAACTTAGTGAAATGGTTATAAGATGGAAGCTACAATATTAACAATTGGCGACGAACTGCTGATTGGACAAGTAATCGATACCAATTCGGCATGGCTTGCATCGCAACTCAACGAAATTGGAATAACTGTAAAGACACGTTTTAGTGTTGGCGACAATAACGACGAAATTCGCGATGCTATTTTTTATGCAACCGAGCAATCGTCGGTGGTAATCACCACTGGTGGACTAGGCCCTACATCCGACGATAAAACCAGCGAAGTACTTTGCAATGTTTTCGATTCCGAATTGGTCGAAAACCAAGAAGTTCTCGAGCATATTGCAGGCTTTTTCGCACAGCGCAATCTTCCGCTTACCGATGTAAATAAGCGTCAGGCATTGGTTCCAGATAGGGCAAAAGTGCTTTTCAACCACCTTGGAACTGCTCCTGGTTTGTATTTCGAAGACGCTTCGGCTCATATTTTTGTGCTTCCGGGAGTTCCATTCGAAATGAAGGATATTTTTACCCGCGAAGTGCTTCCCATACTCAAGTCGTTTACCGGTTCGGGAAAGCTCATTCATCAAAACATGGTTGTGAGCGGAATTGGCGAATCGTTTTTAAGCGATATGATTCAACCATGGGAGCAAAATTTGCCCGAAGATGTTTCGTTGGCCTATTTGCCTTCGCCAGGTCTCATTCGTTTGCGATTGAGTGCATTTACAAAATCGGAAAAAGCTGGACGTGGAAAATTGCAATTGCTTTTCGATGCGCTTCGTCCGTTGATAAAAGACTATTTTGTAAGCGACCGCGACGAAAAACTAAGCGAAACTTTGCTGCGCGAATTGCTCGAAGCTCGTAAAACAATTTCGACAGCCGAAAGTTGCACGGGAGGATACATTGCGCATCAGCTCACATCGATTCCTGGTAGCTCTGGAGCATTTTGGGGATCGGTGATTGCTTATTCCAACGATGTGAAAACGAATATGCTTCGGGTAAACGAAGACACCTTGAGCAAATTTGGTGCTGTGAGTGCCGAAACGGTGAAAGAAATGGCCGAGAATGCACGCAGTTTGCTCAAAACCGATTTTTCGATTGCTGTAAGTGGCATTGCTGGTCCAGATGGTGGAAGCGACGAAAAACCAGTTGGGCTTGTTTATATTGCAGTTGCTTCGGCCAAAGAAACCACGGTAGAAGAGTTTCATTTTGGTGATTTTCGCGAAACCAATATAGCTCGAAGTGGTGTAGCTGCGATGAATATGTGTATCAAAGCATTACGAAAGGGGCGAAAGTGAGATTACAATCGTTGCAACTCAGTCAGTTCAAAAACTACGAAAACGTTTTTCTTGAATTCAGCGGAAAAGTGCATTGCTTCTATGGCAACAACGGAGCAGGGAAGACCAATATTCTCGATGCAATTCACTACCTGAGTTTTACCAAAAGTTATTTTGGTGGCAGCGATCAACTTTCCATTCGCTTTGGCGACGAATATTTTGCCGTTTTGGGCAACTTCGAAATGCCTTCGGGTGTAACCGAAAAAATCTCGGTTTCGGTAAAAGAGGGTGGCGATAAACGCGTGAAACGCAACGATAAAGATTATCAGCGTTTTTCGGAACATATTGGGCTTTTTCCAATAGTTATGATTACTCCAGGCGATATCGACCTTATCAACAATGCCTCTGAGGTTCGTAGGCGATTTTTCGATAGCGTCATTTCGCAATTCGACCGAACCTATCTCGACGATTTGATTCGCTACAACAAAGTGTTGCTTCAGCGCAACCGACTGTTGAAAGACATGAATTCGTGCAACGATCGTGATTTTCAGAAACTCGAAGTTTGGAATACGCAATTGGTTGGCTATGCGAAAAAGATTCATCAATCGCGGTTGCAGTACCACTCGGCATTCAGTGTTCACCACGAACAAATGCATGAGAAGCTTACACAGCAAGGCGATATCACCGAAATTGAATACCAGTCGGCCTTACACGAAGCCGATATGAATCAATTGCTTGTCGATA
This sequence comes from Acetofilamentum sp., assembly GCA_020720525.1. GTDB lineage: Bacteria > Bacteroidota > Bacteroidia > Bacteroidales > DTU049 > GWF2-43-63. The sequence continues at coordinate 464 of DYON01000140.1, read as the reverse complement.
ATTTTGCTGCCGATTTGGCTGCAGGCTACACCACACAAGGTGTTCATCGCGACGATTATTTGTTTATGGTAAACGAAAATCCAGTGAAGCGTTTCGGTAGCCAAGGTCAGCAAAAGAGTTTTCTGCTTGCACTCAAAATGGCTCAATATTTAATTACGGTCGAAAAAACTGGTCTTACTCCCATTTTGCTGTTCGACGATATTTTCGATAAACTCGACCCCGACCGTGTGCGATTTCTAATTGATATGGTATGCCACGAGCCGTTTGGACAAGTGTTCATCACCGATACACACAAAATGCGCATGGAAGGCATCATCGGTCTCCAAACCAAAATTCAGCTCTTCGAAGTGGGTGGTGGAAATGTGAAGTAATAAAATCTCTTCGTTTTTTGCTCTCTGAATAGGATTTATTCACCTTTTATAAAGGTTGATATGATTACTGTAAGTGTTTTATTTACAGACAAT
>DYON01000489.1 GCA_020720525.1 Acetofilamentum sp. | reverse complement strand
CCTGCTCTCAAACATTGTCCACGCCCGCCCACACGCAGGTAACGCAAACCGTTAGGCGGGTAGTTCCGCAGAATAAATAAGGAAAAAAGATGGCAAACATTCCTATCGAAAATATCGCTATCCTTGTAGGGATTATCATTCTGCTGGTTTTGTTTTTGCTTTTTATCTTTGTAGTTGTGCTTTTCTTCCAACTCCGAAAACTTCAAAGCAATAAAAGCGAGCCATCTGAAATTGCGCCCCAAATCGCTGTTTTAGGCGAAAAACTATCTCACATTGAGCCAGTTACGCAAGCGGTAAATTCTGTGCAGTCTGAAATTCGGGGATTAACGGAAAGAATAGTTTCTGTAGAAAAAAATCAATACATTGCCAATCAAGGCATTGGAAATTTTACGACAAATGCTTTATCCTCAATGTCAGAACTAAAAACTCTTACGACAAATCTCTCTGAAGCAACGGGAGCAATGCGAAACGAGTTGTCTAATACCAAAAATGATTTAACAGAACTTCATGCTCATATAAAATCAAAGCAAGAAGTTGAGCGACAAACCGCTGATTCGATTCGCAGGCTAGAAACCATCATAGCAGGTACACAAACCAAAGGCTCGGCAGGTGAAAATGTTTTGGAAGTTGTTTTTGCCAAACTTCCAATCGAATGGCAAGTTCGAGATTTTAGAATTGGCGGAAAATCTGTTGAGTTTGCGCTTCGATTGCCAAACAATTTAATAATGCCGATTGATAGCAAGTGGGCGGCTACGAATTTGCTTGAACAGTTTATCAATTCTGATGATATTCAAGAGCAACAAAGGCTAAAGAAAGATATTGAAAACGCAGTTTTAGCAAAAGCGAAAGAAGTTAGAAAATACCTTGACCCAAGCATCACTGTAAATTTTGGCGTCGCTGTTGTACCAGACGCAGTTTATGACCTCTGCGCTGGTATCCAATCAGAAACATTTCAACTTAACGTAGTGCTTGTGAGTTACAGCATGTTTATCCCGTATTTGCTTTTGGTATTCCAGACTACCTTGAAAAATAGTCAAAGTGTAGATTTGCAAAAATTAGACGCATATTTACATACTGCACAAGAAAGCATAACAAACTTACAAGATGAATTAGATGGGCGACTTTCAAGGGCTATAACAATGATGAATAATTCACGGGATGATATGCGGGCTATTTTAGGTAAATTGGGCGGTAGCCTTACAGGTTTACAAATTGGGTCAGGTTCTGCGCCCTCATTATCAGAACCAATAGAGAAAATACTTGAAGGCTAAAAACCGCCTAACAAAGCGTGCACCTGACGCTGGGGATTCTGCGCACATCCCAAG
>DYON01000488.1 GCA_020720525.1 Acetofilamentum sp. | reverse complement strand
TAGAAGAACTCCCTAGTCGTATCACCCAAATGGCGATGCTTCTCATCGACCACCAAATGAACTTACAGTTTGCCCAAATGTTCGGTGAACCACACTTCAATATCCCGATCGTAGAGAGTGCGAATATTTTTAACGTCAATGCATTGCGTGTGGATTGGGAAGAAACTCTAAATGGAGGTGGGACTTCAGTCCCGCAAATGAGCGAGGCTAAAGCCTCACTTCCAAAAATTACGATCGATTATATCATCGGGAATCCTCCGTTTTTGGGTTATACCCTCCAATCCAAGGAACAAAAAGCAGATATGGAGGTTGTTTTTAAGGACGTTAAAAACGGCGGTGTTATGGATTTTGTTGCGGCATGGTATATCAAGGCGGCACAATACATCCAAGGAACGAATGCTAAAGTTGCACTCGTTTCGACAAACTCGATTACGCAAGGTGAGCAAGTAGGCGTTCTATGGCAAGAATTATTTTATAAATATCATATCAAAATCCATTTTGCCCATCGAACGTTCAAATGGAGTAACGAAGCCAAGCGTAATGCCGCCGTCTTTTGTGTCATCATCGGCTTTGCTGCGGATGATACGAAAAACAAACATCTTTTTGAATACGAAACGCCAATCTCTGAACCGCATGAAATTATTGTTCAAAATATTAATCCGTATTTAGTCAATGGAGATGATTTTTTCTTGCAATCCCGACGGACGCATATTCAAAATTTTATCCCTTCGATCACAAAAGGCTCACAACCGACAGATGGAGGAAATTTACTTTTTTCAGAAAATGAAAAAGAAGAATTTTTAACACAAGAGCCAAATGCAAAAAAATATATACGTCCATTAATATCTGCAAGTGAATTTTTAAATGGAAAAACACGATGGTGTTTGTGGCTTGTTGATGCAAATCCTACGGAATTAAAACAACTTTCAAAAGTAATGGAGCGTATCGAAGCGGTCAAAAATATTCGCTTAGCAAGCACGAAAGCCGCAACACAAAAGCAGGCTGCAACACCGACATTATTCACAGAAATTCGTCAGCCTAACGATCATTTTATCGTAGTTCCATTGCATTCATCAGAAACAAGAAAATACATTCCTATGGGATTTTATGATGCATATTACATTGCAAGTAATTCCATTGCTGTGATTCCAAATGCTACTCTTTACCATTTCGGAATTTTAACTTCTAAAATACACATGGATTGGGTACGCTATACGTGTGGACGGCTTAAAAGTGATTATCGCTACTCAAACGAAATCGTTTACAATAATTTCCCCTTCCCCGTCATTCCGTGCTCCGACACGGAATCCACAAAGAGTGAATGGATACCGAAT
>DYON01000139.1 GCA_020720525.1 Acetofilamentum sp. | reverse complement strand
GGGATAGATCAGCGGTCAGATCGCAAGACTCATAATCTTGAAGTCGGGGGTTCGAATCCCCCTCCCGCTACAAAGCAATTGACAATGGATAATTGACAATTGATAATGAAGGTAAACAGGGCGAATTATCGCCCGCTACAAGGAAGCCAACAATAGGAAAGCGACACGTGCCCGCGCGGAACGGCGGGCATTTTTTAAAAACTGCCAAAATATAAAATTATGTCTGAAAAGGATTATCAAAACCCTCGAACGGAAACCGGTAAAACGGAGGACGAACTATACGTTGAAATAACGCATGAGCAAGCTCAGCATGAAATTGACGATACGAACCGCGATCTACAATGTTTGCGAGATTCTCCATATCTCTCAGCAGTTCGACAGTTGACTCGGATAAATGAAGTGCTGCAAAGCGAATTAAAAGAATATCCGGATGATTTGCCCACTTCTTTTGTTGACGCTGAGACTCAGATAGCTCAACATATTTGCAAATGTCTTGCTGACGTTCCCGAACAAAGGCGTGATATTTCGGGTGTCCAAGCTCTTTTAAGAGTTTATAAAGTTGTTCGACTTCTTCCCGGCGGAAATCACTCCGTATCTCTTGAGCGGGTTTATTCGATTTTACAAGATAATTATATAGACTCATCGCTGCACAAATTATTTTATTTAATGCTTACAGGCATCGGCAAGGCGGAAACGAAAGTAATCACTTTTTTTTAAGTTACAAGATACGTGCTAAAACGATACGAAGACATATTATGTGTAACATTCGATGAGCTTGTGCCGAAGTATTTTGCCTCTGAGGAATATCTCAAAGTCAGAATACACAGGGACAAGAAGAAGGGCAAAGGTCTTGTGCGCATAGGCACCACACGCCCGGGATTGGTGAGTTACGACTCCCTGCCGGATTATATAAAAGAGGGTTTGAAAGCGATATACGGCGATGTATATAAGATAGAAAAGCACGGTTATTTTAAAGGATATCTAAAACCTGACCACGAAGCAATACATTTTTTTTCAACATATATAATTCCCGAAATGGGCATAACACTTCCGCTCCCGGTACAAAAAGAATATCACCAAAATGCAATGTTTTTGAATGCGATTCTTCGTGCAGCGAGTAACTCAAAGGCACAACGAAATGCACGCGGAGGAAAAATGGGTATTTGGCAAAAAATAAGTGAAATAATAAACGATTTGCAATCTGAATACGGGCATTCATTGCCGGCAAATTATCTCCGACTGAAAGAAAAAGCGAAGCTGTATGCGACAGAAGGACACAGTTGCCTTATACATAAAGGTTACGGCTCGCAGAACAGCCGAAAAGTAACGGAAGATTTAGAACGACTGTTGCTTTCGATTTACGTAATGTCGAATAAGCCGTTTGTGTCTATGGTTTTGGATATATACCTTGAATTTTTGGCGGGCAAAGTTGATTTTGTTGATATGGCAACAGGCGAGCTGTTTGACCGTGCCAATTTCAAAGATAAAAAAGGCTTGCCGCTCGTGGTGTCGGAAGCCACGGCATGGAATTATATAAATGACCCGAAAAACAGAGCGATTGTCGATGCTCAACGAAACGATTTTCATACGTTCAACAATATGCACCGTCCGCATCATCATCGGCACGCTCCGAAATTTTCATTGTCGATGGTGTCGCTCGATGACAGGGATTTGCCACGAAAAGAATTGACAGGGCAAAGGGTAAAAGCATACTATGCCTACGAAGTAACGAGTGGTGCAGTTGTGGGTGCATCTTACTCGATGAAAAAAGATACAGAATTATTCGTTGGCTGTATTCGGAACATGTTCGAGTTCCTGAACGAGCACAATTACGGCTTTCCGATGGAGATGCAAGTTGAGCACCACCTTGTGAACAAGTTTAAAGATGATTTGATGAAAGCCGGCGAAGTGTTTCCGTTCGTTCGTTGGTGCAACCCCGGAAATTCGCAGGAGAAATTCGCGGAAACATTCATCGGACAAAAAAAATACGGCTACGAAAAACGCCACCAAGACGGCATCGGACGATTTTATGCAAAACTCGAAGCTAACTTACCGAAACAGAATAAAGAGTGGACGGAAGCGGGAATGTCGGTGGTTGAAAAACGATTTTCGTTTGAGCGGCTGTGTGCCGACGACCGATTTACGATAGAGCAATATAATAACGGTTTGCACCGCGACCAAAAGCGATTCCCGGGAAAAACTCGGATACAAGTTTTGAACGAAAACGTGAACCCCGAATTGGTGCACTATAATCCGGCATTCGTGGCACGATATACGGGTAAACACACGCAGAGCACAATACGCAGAAATCAATATCTGCAAGTAAATTACGGCAAATATCAGCTTCCGGAATTCAGTGTGGTTGAGCTTTTGCAACCAAATAATTACACGGTTGATGCTTATTGGCTGCCGAGCAACGATAAAACTGTTTATATCTATCAAAATAACCGATATATCTGCGAATGCAAACAGATAGAAACCTACAACGCTGCAACAAGCGAACGTACAGAGCAAGACGAATTTTCTTACACCGAGCAAAGTAAATATGTGTCGAATTTTGATAAGGAAATACGAACGGGCAAGGCAACGAAAACGGTAAAACTGCAAATTATACAAAACGACATCGCCGAAATTGATATTGAAAGCCACTCGGAACTAAAAGTAAAAGTGATACCGCCGCCGGAACCTCTCGAAGAGTTTGAATATGTGCCAAGCACGCATTATACTGATTTTTAAAATTAAACACGATTGAAATATGATTACAGCGGAATTTAAACAGAAAGTATTAGAAGCAATTGCCGACCGCAAGCCTAATTACGCGAGCGATGCCAAAATGTCGGTAGCCCTTGGTATATCGGCGGCACAATTCAGCCGAATTCAAAAAGGCGAGTTGGACAAAGTGCTTGCCGATGCACAATGGATAAGCATAGCACGGTTTTTAGACGTGAATTTCGGAAACCGAGTACACTGGGTAACGGCGGAAACGGAAACTTTTAAAGCCGTGTCGTACCAACTGCGGGCATGTCAGGATAAATCAATAAGTCTTTTGTTGTGCGACCAAGCAGGTATCGGGAAAACTTACACCGCCCGCGATTATGTAAAAAAGAGCCCAAACGCCGTATATATTGATTGCTCGCAGGTTAAAAGTAAGCAACAGCTTGTACGTCAGATTGCAAAAGAGTTCGGCGTGGCACACACAAAACGCTACGCCGATGTTTATAACGACCTGGTTTTCTACCTGAAAACGCTTTTGAATCCGCTTGTTATTTTGGACGAAGCAGGCGACCTCGCATACCCGGCTTTTTTGGAATTGAAAGCATTATGGAACGCCACCGAATATGTTTGCGGTTGGTATATGATGGGTGCGGACGGTTTGAAAGCGAAAATTGAAAGTCAGTTGCGGTGCCAAAAGGTTGGGTATGCGGAAATGTTCCGCCGATACGGCGAAAAGTTTCAACGCATCACCCCACAGGGAAAAGAAGAAAGAACGAGTTTTATGAAACACGAAATGAGCCTTGTGGCAAAGGCAAACGGACTGGGCGACATTCAAAAGCTGTTCGCGAAAACCGAAGGAAGCCTGACAAGAGTATATATTGAGGCACAGAAACAAAGTAATACCTCGGCGGCATGAGCGAAAAAAAGAACAGAAATGCCTACGGCATAGACCAATTTTACTCTAAGAAATTCAAAACGCTGCCTTTTGCAGACGAGTGGATTGACTTCTGCGGCTGCCCGGAACAAAAAGGGAGTTGGTTCATATACGGCAATTCGAGTAACGGGAAAACAAGTTTTACGGCTCAGTTGGTTAAATATCTGAGCAATTTCGGGCGGGTTGCTTACAATTCAATGGAAGAGGGATTGAGCGAATCGCTGAGAATTGCCTTCCAAATTGCGAACATAACAACCGATGATAATGTTCTTATGATTGACAAAGAGCCGATTGCACAGTTTATTAATCGTTTGAGAAAACCGAAGAGTGCGAATTTTGTTGTGATAGACAGCTTTCAATACAGCGGACTGAACGCCACAAGTTATAAAGCTCTGACAAATGAATTCAGCAATAAACTTTTCATTATAGTAAGCCATGCCGAGGGCAAAAATCCGGCGGGGCGTTCCGCAAAAACGGTTCATTATGACGCAAATGTTAAGGTATGGGTTGAGGGTTTCAAAGCCTTCCCGAAAAGCCGATACGGAGGAGGTAAACCATACGTGATATGGGGAGAAAAAGCGGCGGAAATTTGGTTGGATTGACAATGGACAATGGACAATTGATAATAGATAATTGATAATGAAAAAACCCGAATTCAAATACATTAATTACGATCCCGACACGATATGTTGGGGGGAAGGAAACAATATTGTCGGGGCGAGAGTGATTGCACGATTTCAATTCGGCGAGCTTGACGATGAAGAGGATTTGAAATTAAAGAGAGAATACGAAGAGGCTGAAAGAATATATAATAATTTCATTTCAGTGGGTAGGAGATTTCGAGGTATAGGAGAAAACACAACCAAATGGATGGTTTTGAGAATAACATTCATTCATGCCGAAAAACAATACGTGAAGTGGAAACAATGCAACACCAATGACGATTTTTTTGACGCGAAACCTGCCTCGGGAAAATGGTCGATTAATGCACTTCTAAATCTGGTAATGCACAAAGAGATTGAATTTATTGATAATTGACAATTTTAATGAAAGCAACTGAATTGAAAAAAACGAAATTGGTACTAACAAAGTTAGCTGCCGATAGGATTGAATTTTTGAAAAAAAAACAATCCGAATTTCTTGAAACTGATAAAGAGCGGTGGCTCGGGTATCAAAGACAGATAAATGAAGTCGAAAAAATAACATTGGAGTATTGCAGCTTGACGGTGAAAAAAATTAATCAAACTTGGTAATATGAAACGCACAGCCACCCAAAACAAACGCCTTTACGGCATATTTCAGAAATTGAATATCGACTCGGAAACCAAGTCAGACCTTGTAAGTCAGTTTACGAACGGGCGGACCGAAAAAAGCTCCGAAATGCTGTACAATGAGTGCCAAAACTTGATTGAGACACTCGAAATTCGCTACCGCGAATCGAAATCGATTAAAGCCGCCACGTTTCAATACAACAGCGCAGAGCAAGTGATACGGCGCGAATTGTTCAAATTGATGTATGACGTTGGTTTCATCGATAACGGAATGAATACCGACCGAAAAACATTTATTATGAACGGTTGGATACGAAAAAAAATGAACCTCGAAAAAACGCTTAACGATCTTGATATTACGGAACTGCAACGCATGAGAACGCAGCTGCTGACTGTAAGAAGGTTGTATTTGGAGAGGGCGGCGAAAGTGGCACAGCTCAATTGATAATTGATAATTGATAATTGATAATGGAAAATAAAGAAAAAATTAAATTGCTTAAAGAAAAAGCCAAGATGCTTGAAAAAAAGTTAGAAAATACAGAGCATAAAGACTTTAGTGAACTTCTGAGAGAACTGAGAAACATCGAAAATTTAATATACCGGCTCGAAAATCCGATAAATCATGGGAAATATCAAGGCATTTCGGCACTCACAATTCACAAAGAGTGCTCAACATTCACTTCTAAACATAGCTGAAATGGAAACTATTATTCTTATTGCAACTCCCGCTCTGATTATTGCCGCCGCCGTTGGCATTATAATCGTAATGAGAAAACCGCGGACACTGACACGGCGTGATATTATGGACAATTGGAAAAAAGCGGGGTACGACTACCCGAAAAACTACGAAAAATTTTTGGAGGACGAAGAATGAAAAGAATTTTGAAAGTAAACAGGCACACGGCAGACTGTATCTGCATGTTGAGCCGAGATGAGTTTTTGTGCGAACCCGAAATAAAGACCATGACTTGGGCTGACATTCGGCAAAGAGAGCTATTCGGGTACAATAAGAAAACGGAAATTATAGAAACGGATACCTATTCTTATGTGTGGATTGAAAAAAAAGAAAATGAATTACCGTTTTAGCTTTGAGTATCAAGTATCAAGACACAAGTATCAAGACACAAGTATCAAGACACAAGTATCAAGACACAAGTATCAAGATAAAAAACCAACAAACAATGAAAACACAAAAAGGTCAAAAATGGATTGATTCAGAGGGCAACGAAGTTCCCCTGTACGCAATATCGGCGGTGATGCGCGGCGAGGAGCGCTGGGCAAAGAAAATGGCGGCGGCAGCCTTGAAAGCCGAAAAGGCGTTGGCGGAAGTTACGAACATATCGCGCGAAGCCTATGAAGACATCTACGGGTTGAAACTCGCCGAAGCGAAAATGAAAGGTACTCGCGAAAATTTCGCAAGCATGAGTTTCAACTCATTCGACGGCAAGGTTGGAGTTCGGATTACGAAGCCAAACGTGAGAACTTTCGACCCGACAATAGCTTCTTTCATCAAAGAAAAATTCACAGAATATTTCGACAGTCTGAACGCGGAAAACGAAATGGCGGTTTTCTTAAAAGGACTGATAAACGATTTGATGTTTAAAAGCGGCGGACAGCTTGACTACGGAAAGGTAATTGAGCTGCGTAAATATCGCTCGCAGCTTGCCGACAATCCGAAACTCGCAATAAAGGCACGCCCGTTTATTGAAGCTATTGATTTATTCGACAAGGCAGTCATAGTGAAAAGAGGTAATACGGGGCTGTTCATCGAAGTTGACGAGAACGGTGCGAAGCGAAAAGTTGCCTTGAAATATACGGATATTTAATATTATTAACAATTAAAAATTAAAAAAATGGGACGAAGTTTTATTGCAACTTACGTGGGCGCGTATTTCAAGGTAGATATGCCGAACGATGATTTCAGCGAAATATTGGACGAAGTGAACTTTGACAGTGATGAGCCGAAATTCAAACACTTCTTTTATGAAAATTTCCAAAGACCTTACGAAGGTTTGGAAAGAGTGCCGATTCTTTTGCCGCACGACAGGGATGAATCACTGCCGGTCGCAATCGGAATAGAAGTTGATGAGGAGGGTGAACACGAATTTAATTCGGTTGCCGCCGAACAATTTACGGAAAATTTA